>JANWHV010000266.1 GCA_025450255.1 Chloroflexota bacterium
CCAGCGCGCTGATCACCGCAGTGGCGAACGACGTGCCGGCCCACGATGCATAGCCCGAGATGTGTTTATTCGCCTTTGTTGAGCCCGGCGGATATTGATAGCTCTGATAAATACTGACGACGCCCCACACAGGATCATCATCAGGCCCCACGCCTATGACGCTGCCTTGAGCGCCGAATATACGAGAGGGGATTCCGCCAAGAGTCGCTATGCCGTTGTTGACACCCTCGCCAGTAAAGGCATTATTGGAGTATGGAGCGACCTTGCACCGGTAACGTCCATTGGTTGCATGTCGCGGCGCGCTGCCTACCGCGGCGACGCTAAGCACGTTTGGCCATCGTGCCGGAATGCCGGGGCCGTCGCGTCTGCCCTTATCGGAGTCGTTTCCAGCCGCGGCGACGAAATAGACCCTGCGTGTCGTAGCCAGATGCTGGATACGCTCATACAGCATTCTTACCTTGTTTTGCGATTCGCTGTCCTTTGCCGCCTTCACCGTCAGGCTCAGGTTGACGACTACCGGAATGTCGTTCAGTTGTCGTTCCAGTTTCGCGAGGCCGGTGAGTAGGCTATCGATAAATGACGCGCCGCTATTATTCAGGACACGAACGACCTGTACGCTGCTATTGGGCGCGATTCCATGAATAAGGCTGGCGATGAACAGGCCATGATCTTCGATATTTTCTCGTGTCTTCTTCCCTTCGTCTACTGAGGCGGCATACGGATAGCACTCAGTCTCCACGGTTTGTAGATCGCCGAGAAGCTTCTGAGTAGTCCTACCATTATCAATCGATATCCAACTCTTGCGCGGCGGCACCATGTTATCGTATAGCGATCCATGAACAGGGCAGGTATCGAATATCCAGATCCTGCTATCCGGCAGGAGCACCGACGTCACAGTGTTTGCTATACGCTTTTTGATTGTCCTGTGTTCCGCCCGAATGTACGGGGAGCTTTTCGACATCGTAGGGAACACATATTTACGCGAGTCGAGGGCTTTTTGAGGTGATCCGTCGGGGCCGCCCACGATATATCCGTCGGCGTTCATCTGCGGCGTGCCAAAAGCCGGCGTAGGTCGTCCTACCGCCGCGGCCGCGGCCGCCCAGTTAGAATGAATGGCCCGAATCGTACCAGAATTGGTGTCGCCTGGAGTTATCCCAGATACATTCCTCCCTATCAGACTTTGCAGAGCATCGATAGTAGGTTGGGTCCGCATGATAAGATCTGATTCGCTTGCCGTAGCCTCGTCGCCAAATATAAGTTGCAAGCGCACGATCCCATTTGCGGGCGGCGGATCCGGCGCTGCCTCGACCGGCTTATGACGCATATCGTTGAATGTAATATCCCCCAGGGGATTTAGCTGAATATTCGACGGACTGGCCTGCTGTTGACCGTGATGCGCGTTGAGCGCTTGTCCGAGGATCTCCATTACGCTCGTGCCCTTCCCAATCAGGGCTGAAAAGAGTGGCTTGGGTGTCGCTGATCCGTCGCGCAGAGTCTTGCAGCCGTATAGATCGAGCTGTGTCTCCAGCATCGTGGTAAAATCGCGCAGTGTCGTGCTGGCGGGATTGTTGGGGCCTGTTTCTTTATTCAGGCTGGGCACGTATAGGGAGACCAGTAACTCACTGGGCGCGAATTGAAGTTCCGGCCACGGCGCCGGGCTGATTTTCGCTTCGCTTGGCGCCACGTGCGAGAGGGTGCGCGCCAGCGGTGTCGCGCCTAAAGCAAGTCCCGTGATCGCGGCGCCCTGGCCGAGGAAACGACGACGGGTTACACCCTGTTGGGTAGGATCTTGCTTGCTCATGGCTCGCCTTCCTTTCTCGATCGCTACGCGGTCCAAACAATCGGCCGCGAGGTTCCGACCAGCATGAACGATGCCCAGAAGTACGGATGAGTCCTGGGCATCTGCCCGCTCGGCATGTCCCTTGTCAGAAGCGACACTTGGGCGTGCCGCAGCGCCTCATCCTTTGCCTGGCCCGCGGCAAGCCCGCCATAGAGCGCTTCCATAAGCCGCGCGGTATTCTGATCCTCGACTCGCCAGAGACTCAGGATCAGGGCATCAGCGCCCGCATACAGGAGGGCGCGGCTGAGGCCGACGAGATCGTCTCCGCCACCCAGGTCACCACGCCCGCTCTCGCATGCGCTGAGCGTGACCAGCTCGCAGTGCAACCGCATCTCGACAATCTCGGCCGCGCTCAGCCGCCCATCAGCCATCTCCACAAACGAGAAACGCGCGTCGCGCGGATGCAAGGCGCCATGCGTCGCGAGATGAAGCACGGAAGTCGCCTCAATCCGGTCGCGGAGCGCCTCGCGCGTCGCGTCGCCGTCAAGCAGTACATGCCCTCCGATGTGCTTGAAGATCAGGGCTATTTCCTCGGCAACATAGGGAAGCCGCCCGCCCTGGGTGTTGCCCACGAGTAGGGCGGCGCCTGGCGCACGATGTCGTGCCGAGGAGTTTGCGCGGTTTGCCGCGCGACGATGGAGTGCTGCCAGGACGCTGCCCGACGGCACTACCGAGACAGGCAGCCGCTCGATCACATAGTGCTCGCCGTCGTGCAGTGCCTGGAACGGCAGATGGTGCAGCGGACCGTATGGTGCGACGGTCAGGCGGGCCGCTCGTTCGACGCGGCCGCCAATAGGGGCCAGTACAGCCTGCCATAGGCGTCGCAGCAGGCGGCGCGCGCGATCCTCCAGCCGTTGAAGTCGGCCGCGGTTGTCTCGATCGTCGTCCAATAAGGACGCCGTCTCCAGGTTAAGGTGCAACAGGCGAATGTCACGGCAGATTGCGGACCACACACCTGCCACGAGCGTGCTGGTCGCCCCCTCGTCGTCCACCACCAATATCATCAGGTCATCATCCACGGCATAGTAGCTCACGAACAGATGATCCGGCTGCAGGTAGGGCCGCGGGTCCAGCGTGCGTACCCCACGCAATGTCGCCCCATCGTGATAAGCCGGATTCCGCATCTCTATCCGCTCGATTAACGCGCGCATCTGCTCCTCGCACGTGCGCAGATCTCCTGATGTCTCCTCATACTCCTGGCTGGGTAGGAGCGAGGAGGCACGTTCGCTTACCCGGACGCGGAGCGTGGCGAGAAGGAGCTGATAGCGCTCTCGAGCGGCACGCAGTTCGGCCAGCAGGCGCTCGCCCACGGCGTCTAGCCCGTGCGGGCGGGGATCGATTGCACGGTCAAGATGGTCCAGGAGCGCGCGGGACTTGGCGCGCTCGACCAGGTCGAAGAGATCATTGAAACTATGGCGCGCGATCGCCAGGCGAATAGCCTCGCGATAGATGATCTTGGGATCGGCGGCAAGAAAGTCACGGCGCAAATCTAGCGGCATATATTGCTGCATCTCTTCGAGCACGCCGATCGCCGCTGTGTAGGAAGATGCCGCCGCCGCGGCATCGCCGTTTGCGGCGCACAGCTCGCCCATCAATGCGTGGGCCGAAACCACCAACCCGGGAAGCCCCAGCCCCAGCGCGCTCCGTAACGCTTGCCGCGCAAGATCCCGCGCTTCGAGCGTACGGCCCTGTGTGCGTGCTTGCAGTAGCAGCGCTTGTGCCGCCTCCACCGGAAGCCGTGCCTCCTGGAAAGTGTGTAGCGCGGACCGCGCGGCCACCTCGGCGTCGTGCATCGCCTCGACAGTGCCGAGCATCAGCAGCGCCTGTCCGCGTCCAAGAGCGGCGCGCGCCCGCCAGACTGGCAGGCCGGCGCGCGCCAGTCGGCTATCCCGCGCCGACAGCATGGCAAGCGACTGTACTGGTTGATTGAGAAGCCGCAACGCTTCAGCCTGATGCATGCTGGCAAGTGCGTGGTCAAGCACCTGATTGTGCCGATCCAGTACCGCAATATAAGCCGGCGCAAGCTCTTGCACGCGTTCTGGCATCCCAGTTGCCAGATAACATTCCAGCACCTCACAGCCCACGCGCGCCGCGTCAACCGGCATCAGTAAGGTTTCCCAAAGTACCTGCGCGGTGTCTAGAGCACGGAGCGCTGGGCCATAGCGACCTTGAAAGAGCGCTACGTACCCAATCAACCAGTTGACGTTCGCTAGCTGGAGCTGCCGTCCGCGTGCCACGTACCGTATGCGTGCCTTCTCGAGCGCCTGCGATGCTTCATGTAGGCGCCCGAGGCGATGCAAGGTCATGGCGCGATTGTCCTGCGCCATCTCCAGCAGCTCATCACTACCCGCGACGTCGATCTCAGCGCAGGTGGTAATCACCTCTTCCCAGCGCCGTAGCGCGTCCTCGCGCTGGCCGAGGAGGTCGTATACGAACGCAATGTTGAGGTCCAGGCGCGCAAGCCGAAGCCGATCGCGCTGCCGTTCCAGGATCGATCGCGCGTCCATCGCCGCGGCGAGCGCCTCCTGCAACTGCCCCAGTACCATAAGCGCCCCCATCCGGCTGATACGCGTGCGCGCCCAGCCTCCCTCATCGCCACAGTGCTTGAACAAGATCCCGGCTCGCTCGCAAAGCTGGAGCGCGAAACGTGGCTCGCCCAGCAGCCGAATACCATCGGCGCGCGCCATCGTCCCAAGCGCAATCGTCCTCGCATCCGCCGTGAGATAGCCGACCAGAACGATTGTGCGACCGAGCCGCAGAGATATATGGGGGTCGATCACCCAATGGCGATCGGCCTCCTGTTTTAGGCGCTCCACCATCAGGTCGCGCAGAATAGGTTGGCCGCCAAGCGCTGCTCTGGCCGACCGGAGAGCCGCACGGTACCGTGTAGTTGCCTGCCCGCTCGCCACAACCAGGCGTACAAAATCATCGACGGACACGTCAGGCATGACCGTTGTCATACGCGCAGCCTGCCAAGCACCCGCGGGATCCCTATTCTGGGCGCCGTCGAACGGCCCGCCTGTGGTGACATGTACGGGCGGTGACATACCTTTGACACGTCCAATGTCGGCCGCGGCCCCACGCGCACCATAGGTCCACCAAGCCACTATGAATGAATCAGACGTCGACGCCGCTGCTAACGACGACGCTATGAATCAAACGGCGAGAGATA
>JANWHV010000267.1 GCA_025450255.1 Chloroflexota bacterium
ACCGACCCCGTGACCAACAGGGCATCAACCACGTCGAACAGCGCGTCGGCGCGCCGCTCAAGCACGTCAAAGAGGGTGGTGCGGAACTGGCGCACCGTTTGCCTGACAAGTGAGTGCTTCATGCCCACGCAGCCTACCACCTGCTTCCGATACCGTGCCAACCACGCCCTCCGCTCCTGCTCGCGTGGTTAAAAGCCAAGCTAAGGCCGAGCCGGAACAGGCCGACAAAGCAGCAGTTTAATGACAAGAAGCACATCTATATTAGGCCGGGTTGAGCAATGAACGGTGAGCTAGATATTGAACCATACAGCCCCGAGGCCGGTCTGAGTCTGGGGTATGAGATCGACTTTCGGATAGCAGTCGAAGTCCACGATAATCGGATAATTGTGGCGGCGAATACCGCTGGGCTCGTGACCCTGGCTCGAGCACTGCTGACACTTGCACAGGATGCAGTACCGCTCGGCAATTATTTCGACTTTGATGGATGGTCGGGTCTTGAAGCTGGATCCAATAGCATGTCATTCATCAAGTCCATCAAGTTAAGCAAAACGGACGGCTAATTCGCCCCATGGAGACGCAGACGGCCACGGTCGCGGACCGCGTCCTGCGTGCCGGCGGCATCGTACACGCGCGTTCGACGGCGCCGGAGTTCTCGTGCGCTCCGTACACCCACTCGCGCCTGTGGGGCATTACGCGGAACCCGTGGAACCTGGACTATAGCCCCGGCGGGTCATCCGGAGGGGCGGGGGCGTCGCTTGCCGCCGGCTCCACCACGTTGGCGAACGGGTCGGACATCGGCGGCTCAATCCGTATCCCAGCCTCGTTTTGCGGGGTGGTCGGCTTCAAGCCGCCGTACGGGCGCGTCCCTGAGTTTTCACCGTTCAATCTCGACCACTATTGCCATGAAGGACCGTTGGCGCGCACCGTGGCGGATTGCGCGCTGCTGGAAAACGTGATGGCGGGACCCGATCCCAGCGACATCGCGTCGCTCCGCCCAAAGTTGCGCATACCGAGCGCATTACCTGGGATCGCGGGCTGGCGCATCGCTTTGTCGATGGATCTTGGCGGTTTCCCGGTCGACGACGAGGTTGCCGCGAATACGCGCGCCGCCGCCCAGGCGTTCAGAGACGCGGGCGCCACGGTGGAGGAAGTCGATCTGGGCTGGGATTGGCGCGAGATCATCGAGGCCGCGAACATCCATTTTGGCGGGATATTCGGCCCGTCCGTCGGCGCCCTGGTGGCGGAGCACCGCGACCTTATGACGTCATACGCGATCCGCTTCGCCGAGGAAGCGGCGAAAATCCAGAAAGAGGATTACCTGCGCGGACTGGAGATTGAAGGGAGGGTGTACGCGAAGCTTGGCGCGGTGCTGCGGCGCCACCGGATCTTGATTTGCCCCGGCTTCTCGCTACCCGCGTTCAAGGCGGGCGAGGAGTACAGGGAACGAGGCCCCGAGATAAACGGTTCGCCGATCGCGCATTGGCTGCATACGATGATGACCCTGCCATTCAATATCTGCAGCCGCTGCCCGGTGATGACCGTGCCATCCGGCCGGGCGCGGAACGGGGTGCCGACGGGGCTGCAGATTGTAGGCCGCACCTACGACGACATCAGCGTGTTCCGTGCCGCCGCCGCGTTTGAGCGGATCCGCCCGTGGCTTGACAGGTCCGAAAATAGACCGGCGCTCGCGTGAGACGCAAGCGCCGGTCTATGTGCATACGCTGAGTACGTTCTAACTTGCTATCGCTTCGGGCTCCTGGGCGAGCACCCAGAGCAGGCTCTGGCGCCGCTCCTCGAGCGTGCGGCGCTGCTTGTGGCACTCGGCCAGCCGCTCCAGCGCCGTTCGCCACCCATCGTCGCCGAGTTTCACGGCTCGCTGCAAGGGGGCAATCTCAGCGGTGAGCGCCCGCAGTTGCGCTTCGGTCGCGGCCAGCCGAGCGCGTACATCCAATTCACTTTGCATGTGTCAACCTCAACCCGTTGTACAGACAAGCGCCATGCCAGTACATGGATAATAGCACCAAGCGCACCCCGAGTAAACCCCCATTTTGTACCAGTACATATTACTCCTGGGGCGTGGCGCGCTGCTCGCGCGCACACGCGACCGCCCCACCGGGTCGCCCGCGCCGGAATGGTGCTCGGACAAATGGGGTCTTCACGCGCCGCGAAATATCGTGCCGTGCTTGGACTTAGCGGCGGTACAGCAGGCCGGCAATCAGGAGAATAATGCCGAGCGGCGCGCAGGCTATAGCGGCGTAGCGGGCGTAGGCCATGGTTTTGCGGGCGGTGCTCACGATCTGTTCGCGACTGCGCAAGGTGACGAGGAACGGCTCACGCGACTCCGCCGGCACGCGGCCAACATGCAGCGTGCCGCCGCGATCGCCGGCCAGTCCCAGCACATAGACAGTGCGGCCAAGCGGCAGGATTTCCTCCTGAAAGTGGTAGCCGATGGTGCGGCGCCTGGCGCCGCCCGCCAGCCCGCCGATCTCTATCTGAAAGCCGCCAAAGCGCACCAGGCGCCCGGGATTCCCTGGCTCGAAGCGATCCACGACACGCTCCATATCGAGCCGGGCGCCTTCCGGTTCAATCGGGATGTGTCCGGTGGCGTCGCGGAGGCGGAAGGGCACGCGGCGCTCATTTCCGGCCACGCGATCGCTCCCGGTACGCACGCGGGGAATGCGCTTTCCCCGCTCGTCGCGTTCCTCGTATTCCTCTTGCCAGCGCCGTTCAACGCGATAGCGGAAGGCGGCGCAGGGCGTGTTGCTCAGCTCCGCCGTAAGCGGAGTATCACACTCGAGCGTTCCTTCAAGGCCGACGCGTTGGGCAAAGAGCTCGCCGCCTACTTCAGCCACGACCCTCTGGTGGAGGTTGCTCAGCTCGTCGACGGTCATAATGCCCGAGCCAACCGCCGCGCGCTCGAGTTGCCTGTTGACCTGTATCAGGTAGCAGAGGACCGCGGCAACGGCCAGCAACACCAGGCCTGGAACGATAGGATCCATCGCAATCGGCGCCTCTCCACGGCCACGGACCACTGGCGAATGCCGATCCCACCCCGGCTCTCCAGACCGGATCGCTCAGCATACGTCCCACTTGCGGATCGTAGCACAGATCCTTCCTACGATCGCAGTCGCGGCGGTGGCCGGTACGACGACCAAGGAACGACAACAGGCCAGTGGAGGAGGGCCGCCCACTGGCCTGTACTTCCCGGTCACTGGCCTGACCGCCGCCAGGCGTCAGGCCAGTATTCCGCGCACGCCGGCGCGCTTAGCTAGCGGTAGAACCAATAATAGTAGAACGTGCGGATCTGCAAGGGGTTGGAGACGAAGCCCTTCAGGCTTTTGGCCATCACGTTGACTTGCGCGGGTTCCGCGGTATAAATCGCCGGCGGGTCAACGCGGCTGGTAATGTCTTGCATTGCTCTGGAATCGGCGATAAGCTTGTCGCCGCTCTCAACCTTCATGCGGGCCAGCAAGGCATCGACCTGCTTGTTACTATAGTAGCCGGCGTTGGCGCCCGCCGCCCCCCCATACTGCGATCCAACCAGCGTAACCGCCATATCGTAGGGGTCGTTATAATCCGGCCACCATTCGTATAGCAGGAAGTTTGGCCGCTGGCTGGCCGGCTCGGTGCCGAAGAAAATATTGGTGTATGCCGCCGCCGTGACCTTTTGCAATTTGAGGGTGATGCCGATTTGCGCTAGCTGCGCTTGCAAGATCAAGGCGACCGGCCCATACGGATCATAGTAGGTGAACGAGAGTGTCGTTCCCTGCTTCACGCCCGCCTTTTGCAGCAGCGCCCGTGCTTTGTCCAGATTGGTCTGGTAGTGGAACATGTTCGGGTCGTAGCCCTGCAGTACGCTGGGGATCGGTCCATAGGCGCGCCGGGCGAAACCCTTGTAGAAGCCGCTAATAAGCGCGTCGTAGTTAAAGGCATAGGCCATGGCTTGCCGCGCATACGGACTGGCGAGCGGCCCATACTGCGTCATTGTGATGTAGTCGACTTCCGTGTTGTAGTTTGGCGAGACGACCACATTGGGGTTTCCGGCCAGCGCCTGGTTATCCTGCGCGGTGAGATTGTAGGTGAGGTCCGCTTTTCCCTTTTCAATCAACTCCCGGCGCGTCACCGAATCAGGGACATTGTTGATGATAATCGTGCTGAAATGCTTGCCGCTCCAGCCGCCCCAATAATCGGCGAAGCGAGCCAGAGTGGTCTGCTGCCCGTGCTGCCAGCTCTGGATCGTGTATGGTCCGGTGCCGAGGTCGGCGTTACTGACATAATTGGGCGCCCAGGGATCGGCCTTGGTGGCGTGCTTCTTGGCCGCGACCGAGTCGACGATCAGCGGGGTGAACTCGGCGGCAAGCGCGTTCAGCATCAGCGGCGTGCCGTAGTCGAGGTTGAATTGCACGGTGTACTGGTCGAGTGCCTTGATCTGGGTTTTAGGATGGCTGATGAAGCGGGCGAACAGATACGCGGCGCTGAGATTCGCCTCGATGGAACGGTCGATGGAATAACGCACGTCCTCGGCGGTGAGACAGCAGCGACCGGTGTGGAACTTCACGCCGTGCCGGAGATGGAACGTCCAGACCGACTTGTCCGCGTTTGTCGACCAGGAGACTGCCAGCTTGGGAAAGAATTTGCTGATACTTGCGTGATCCTCGGCGATCAACTCGTCATAGATATTGCGCGAGATATTGTCCGATCCGTAGTATTCGTCCGACGCGGGGTCGAGGTCGCTGGCCGACGCATCCGTCACCACGGTCATGGTGCCGGAATCGATGAACGCGCCCGCCGCGCCACGCGGCTGGGCCGATGCCGAGCGCGGGGCAGCCAGCGCGGTGCTGCCGATAAGAGCGATGGTGATAAGTGCGCGGATGGCGGTCGCGCGGCTGAACGGGACGTGCTTCATACCGACCCCCTCCTGATGGTCCGACTACGTACGGCCAGAGCTTTATGAGCCGACAGCGCGCCACCGGAACGAGCCGGCGCGGCATCGAGCGGCTTCACGTCAGTATATATGACGGGCGAGCCTTGCCGAAGTCACGGCGCCCGCCGAACCGCCTTGCCCCGTACTAACCTTTCCTGGCGTGGACGACGCCCCTATGCTTCGCCGGTAGTCCGCGCCACCGCGTGCCCCCGTGTTTCTGCCACGCAGCGTCACGCGAGCGTATAAACGCGGCGAGCGTTGCCGTTAAGAATGGCGGTTGCGGCGGCCATCGCCTCGCCGCGGTCCAGCTCGCCTGAGCTGATCGTGGCCTCCAGCGCGGCGGCCAGCACGCGCCGGCCATGAATGGCGCCAAGCCAACCATGCTCGGGGATGCCGAAGCCGTCGGAGCTATACAACACCTTGCTCCAGGGCGCCACCCCCAACGCCTGGTGCGTGCAGGCCAGTAGCTCGTGGTAGTCGAGGAACGGCACGGAGTACGAAATGTCCAGATACGCGTTCGGGTAGGCCGTGGCCAGGTACGCGGCCTCGCGCGTAAACGGATAGCTCTCGTGCAGCATGACGATCGGTACATTTTGCAGGGCGCGGTCCTCATACAGCGCGCGCAGGTGCAAGGGATTGCCCAGGCGCAAATCGGTGTCTGGGTCGCCATATCCCGTGTGGAATTGAATCGGGATGCCGCCCTGCGCCGCCGCGCTGGCCATGCCGAGGTGGACGATGTAGTCGATAAGCGTCTTGTTCATCAAGCGGGGAGTCTGCCCAGGGGCAAGGCCGGCGCGCACCTCTGTGTAGGCCATGGCGGCGTCCCGCTCGGAGACGGCCTGAATATCCAGTCCGGTCCGGTAGGCGGCGATGCTCTTGAGCGACACGATTCCCTTGCCGGCGAGACCGGTCAGCTCATCGATGAATCGCTCGTTGAAGGTCGCGAAATCCGGGATCTCGGCGATGAACACCTGCGCCA
>JANWHV010000268.1 GCA_025450255.1 Chloroflexota bacterium
GGTGGCCCTGGCGGCTTCCATCGCCAGGCGGCCGCGGCTACTGGCTCTGGAAGAGCCGACCCGCGGCGTGGATATCCACACCAAGGTGGATATTTACGCCTTATTGCGCACGTTCTCCCAGGAGGGAAAGGGCGTGCTGATTTTCTGTACCGAGGTCTCTGAGGTATTCGAGGTGGCCGATAGGGCTTTTGTCGTGGACAATGGCTACCTTTCCCCGCCGCTGGACGTGAAGTCGTACGCCAAAGTGGAGGGGCTGGCGGCGGATATTACGCGCCTGGAAAGCCATTGGCGCACAGCCGGTATAACGGCGGCAGACGGAGTAGGGGCGTAGGTGAAAGTTGGCTCGCCAGGCACCCGACCGGTGCGCGGCGCAAGGAGGGAGCCGTAGGCATGTCTGAATCGTCGAGCGCGGAACCGCGAACGTCCGCGGAGCCAGAGGTCCCAGCCGCGCCAGCCGGGCGGCTGCGCTCGCTGGGTATTCCCCTGTCATTGCTCCGCATTGGGGGTCTGCTTGCCGCGATCGTCGTGATCATGATTATTTTCCAGTTGCAGAACTCCTATTTTCTGACCAAGGACAACATGCTGGAGTTGATCCGCTCCATGAGCACCCTTGGCATCGTGGCGCTGGGCGAGACGCTGGTAATCATCGCCGGTGAGATAGATCTCTCGGTAGGCGCCGTGTACGGCTTCTGCGCCATGGCCCTGGGCGAGATGTGGATGCACGGGATGTCGCTCTGGCTGGCGCTGCCGGCCGCGCTCGTCATTGGTATCCTTCTTGGTCTGGTCAACGCCTTCTTCACCGAGATCGTGGGCATCCCCTCGTTTATTGCTACCCTGGGCATGTTCAGCCTGGCACAGGGCCTCACCTACCTGATCAGCAACTCGCAGAGCATCAATCCCCAGTTCGGCACCCCACCCGTCGACGCCGGGGAATTCAGCTTCTTTCATGGCCTGAGCGGATCGCAGCTTCCCTACAATGTCCCCACGCAGATTGTCTGGCTGGTAATTGCCGCGGTGCTGATCGGCTTGCTCTTGCATCGTTCGCTGTTCGGCTTCCGTCTCACCGCGATCGGCGGCAATCCCGAGGCGGCGCGCTTGATAGGACTGCCGGTCAGGCGCTACAAGTTCTGGGTGTTCGCGATCAGCGGGCTGTGCGCGGCGATTGGCGGCATACTGGATTTCTCGTTCATCAGCTCGACCTCGCCCAACGCCGGCATCAATAACATCACCTTCCCCACCTTTGCCGCCGTGATTATCGGCGGCGCCAGCCTGAGCGGCGGCAAGGGCACGATGGTGGGGACGCTGGCCGGCGCCCTCCTGCTGGGCACGATGGCCAACGGCCTGAACCTCAACCTCGTGGATCCGTTCGTGCAACTGGTCGCGGTCGGCGTCGTGACCATCGCCGCCGTGTCGCTGGATCGCTGGGCCGGCCTGTTCGGCGCCCGCACCCGTGGCCGTCGCTAGACCGGCTTCAGCCACACGGGCACGCCACCGTATATACCCCCTTTGGCCTATCCAATACAGAACTCTGTATTGGATAGGCTACTCCTGGGTCCAGGGCGTGCCCGAGGGTGACTGCAGCCCACCTTCGATCCAGAGGAACTGGCCGTTCGTTGCGGCCGCGTCGTCGCCGAGCAGGTACAGCACGCGCTCCGCGGCCTTGTGCGGTGGATCTCCGCCCGTACGTTCCACCCAGGCCGCCCAATCACGAAGGCCCGAACCTTCCTCACCTAGCGGCGCGGCGCGATCCTTGATATCCTGCCACATCTCCGTCTTGATATCGCCGGGATGGAGCGCATTGACCGTCACCCCTGTGCCCGTGAGTTCGGCTGCCAGGCTCCGTGTCATTGCGTTCAGCGCGATCTTGCTGGCGGTATAGGCGCTGGTGAGCGGTCCCGGAGGGTGAAGGGCGGCAGCGGAACTGATATTGATGATCCGGCCCCATCCGCCTTCGACCATGCCGGCGACGAAGGCGCGGCACAGCAGGTACGGGCCGAACGTATTTACCTGAATCGTGCGGATCCATTGCTCGGGATCGCTGTCCTGGAGCATGGAGATCGGGCCATACATGCCGGCGCTATTGACCAGCACCGTGGGTACGCCCAGCGCGCGCGTCACCGCGGGCCGCAACTGGTCCAGTACCGCTCCGCCATCGGTCACGTCAATTGGGAAGACTTCGGCGGCGCCCCCAGCCGCGAGGATAGCCTTTCGAGTTTCCTGCAATTGCGCCTTGCCGCGCGCGACGAGCGCCACGCGCAGACCCTGAGCGGCCAGTGCCTCGCTGATGGCGCGTCCCACGCCGCGCCCGGCGCCGGTGACCACGGCAACCTGGCCGGAGAGTCGAGCGAACTGCTCCATATGCCTACCCCCCCCCGTGTTCCGCCCTAGCCCACCCTCGTGTGCCATTTGGCCGCGTGCGCCCCTGGAACAAACCGAGGATATGCGCCGGATAACATTGCTTGCTCAAGGTGGAAGACCCGGCCCGCGGCCCGGGCGCTGGCTGCGAGCAGCACTCCAGATCCGGCTCAACGGTCCGTGCCCGGCATGCCGGCCATGCAAAATATCAGGGCCAGATGCACCCAATGCTGGAATCCATTCCGGCATACCTCTCGATTATATAGCGCGCCATTCGGGCCTTCAATGGCCCGGCGCCGGCAGAGGCGCCTCAGACTTGACAGCGATCCGGCAACTGCGTATGCTCCTGATGGAACGGTTCCGGTGACGATTGCTGTATCGAGCCAGCCGCCTGGGAGTTGCAGGATGTCGCGCCCTCGCCATCAGCTCTGGTATGGGCGCGATGCTGCTGCGCCTGCCCGCCACGCGCTGCGAGCGGGGCCGATCAGCGCGCTGCTGGAGGGCGCCGACCTGCGCCGGGTGTGCTTCGCCGATGTAGAGGTAGCGCAACGGATCTACGTCGCCGTACGTGACGAAGTCTGGAACACCATTCCGGCTCAATACGCCGATTGGCAACTGGATATCGCCGCCGACCATTTCACCATCGGCTTCACCGCCCGCCATCTCTACCAGGACATCAACTTCTCCTGGCGCGGGCAGAACGCGGGCACTGCCGATGGCGTGATCGGCTACAGCATGAACGGGGTCGCCGGCTCTGACTTCCGGTCTTGCAAGATCGGTTTCAACGTGCATCATCCGTTGCATGGCGCGGTCGGGCGGCGTTTCACGGCGCAGACGCCAGGCGGCCCGATCGAGGGCGTGCTTCCCGCGCGCATCGCTCCCCAACTCTTTCAGGATGGGCACCTGACCGCCCTGTTCGCGCCCTACGATGCGTTGACTCTGGAGCCGCGCGCTGGGCTTACCGTGCGCTTCGACTTCGACGGTGATCTTTTCGAAATGCAGGATCATCGGAACTGGACCGATGGCAACTTCAAGAGCTACGGCACGCCACTCTCCACACCCTACCCCATGGATGCCCGCGCGGGCCAGATTCTACACCAGGGCGTGACACTCCGCGTCAGCGGGGCGGCGCCTGCAAGATCGGCGGCGGAAGACGCGCCGCGCCTGGCCCTGGGGCCGCCCATCGGCACGAACTTGCCGCCCATCGGCACCTGCCTGGCGAGCCACGGCGGGGCGTTGTCCGATCGCGAGGCCGGCCTGCTGCGGGCGCTAGCTCTGGATCATCTGCGGCTGGACCTGTATCTCGACCGTCCGGGCTGGCAGGATCAGTTGCGGCGCGCGGCCAGGGACGTCGGGGTGCTCGCGTCAAAGCTGGAGCTCGCCCTCTTCGTCTCTGATCATACGGAGGCGGCAATTGTCGACTGTGCCGCGCTGCTGCGCGCGCTCTCCCTGACGCCCGCGCGGGTGCTGGTGTTCCAGGATAGCGGCGGCCGCAGCACCGATTCGGGCTCGACGCCTGGACGCCTGATGCGCCGCGTGCGCGAACGCCTAGATTCCTTGCCCGAAGGCGTGTTCCTGGCGGGCGGCACCAAGCAGTTCTTCGCGGAGATCAATCGCGACCCACCGGAAGTGGCTGCCATGGACGCGGTAGTCTTTTCGATCAATCCGCAGGTGCATGCCTGCGACGATACCTCGCTGGTGGAGAACCTGGAGGCCCAGGCTGACGTGGTGGAGTCGGCACGGGCCGTCGCACCCGATCGCCAGATCGTGATCAGCCCGGTCTCCTTCATCGGACGCGACGGCCCGTACGCCGCTGGACCACCCGAGCCAGGCGGCCTGCCGGGCAACGTGGATGTGCGACAGGCATCGCTCTTCGGCGCGGGCTGGACGGCGATCAGCGTGAAATATCTGGCTGAGAGCGGCGCCGCCTCGCTGACCTACTATGAGACGACCGGCTGGCTGGGTCTGATCGAGACTGATGCCGGTCCGTCCATGCCGGACCGCTTCCCGTCCCAGCCCGGCATCGTGTTCCCGCTCTATCATGTCTTTGCGGACCTGGCGGAATGGAAGAGTGCCGCCTTGCTGGAAATGCGTACCGCTGACTCCCTCGCGGTGGACGGGCTGGCGCTGCGCGACGGCGCGGGCGTGCACGTGCTGGCGGCCAACCTGACGGATCAACCGCAGACCGTGCGCATAGGGCCATTCGCCGGTCACGTCGCGCGCGTGCGCCTGCTGGATGAGGCAACCGCGGAACGGGCCATGCACGATCCCGCTGGCTACCGGGTCACCGGCGCGGAGGAGAAGCTGACCGATGGATACCTGCGGCTGGCGCTGAGCCCGCTGGCGCTGGCACGCATAGACGAAAGCGGCGGAGAACGGTAGCTGCCGGCGCGGCATGAGGGCCGTTATCGGGGATGGTGGGCGGCGACAACTCGCCGCCCGAGAGCCAGGAGAAGAGGTGGATGGCATGATCAGGCGAACCTTCGCAATGCGGCTCAAGCCCGGCGCGCTCGAGGAATACAAGCGCCGGCACGACCAGATCTGGCCCGAATTGGTCGAGGAGATCAAGCGCTGTGGCATCCACAGCATGACCACCGTGGTGGACGGCACGCTGCTGGTGCTGTTCTCCGAGATCGAGGACGAAGGTGCCTGGGATCGTCTCTGGCACTCCGACGTGCATATGCGCTGGGGTAAGGTGATGGAGCCGCTGATGGCTTTCCGCGACGACGGGATCGTGGATTCCAAAACCCTCGACGAGGTATTCCACCTGGAGACCTAGTCGCGGAGCGAGCCATGCACCCAGGCACGCTCGCTTCCTGCCCGCGACCGCTTGCGGCGTGAAAGCACCCGGTTTCACGTGCTCTTTCACGCGCCCGCCGGCCCAGCCCCTCAGTCCGCGCGGCCAGGACCA
>JANWHV010000269.1 GCA_025450255.1 Chloroflexota bacterium
GGGGCGTATACTGACCTCACTGTGGATAACAGTGGGGATAAGTGGGGGCAAATGGGGATAACCGGTAGCCGGCGGGAACGATGTTTCTAGGGGAGTTTGCCCATAGCCTTGACAGCAAGGGAAGGTTGGCAATTCCGGCCAAGTTTCGCATGCGATTGGGCGAGGGGGCGATCGTTACGCGCGGGCTGGATGGTTGTCTGGTGATTTATCCCGCCAACGAGTGGCAGGAGTACGCCGAAAAACTCGACAAACTGCCGTCGACCCAACCCGATGTCCGGAACTACAAACGCTTTATCTTTTCCGGCGCCACGGAGTGTGAGTTCGATCGACAGGGCCGCGTGCTTATTCCGGCATTCTTACGGGAGTACGCGGGCCTTGAGGAGACCGCCGTCGTGGTCGGCCAGTACAGCAAGGTGGAGATCTGGGGCCAATCCCGCTGGGACGCGGCGCGTCCCAAGGTTGAGGACGACGGAGAACATATCGCCGAACGGCTCTCCGGCATGGGACTGGATATCTAACCCTGAGCAATGGCCACTCGCTAACGCCGACATGCATAAACCGTGATAATTCAAGTAGTTTTTGCACCTGATTGTTCCGCGCCTGGTCACGTTACCGCGATCAATTGCTACACTGTCTAAGGCTTGGTGGCATCACCAGGGAGGTGAGTTGGTTTCCGTAGAGCACGTTCCGGTGCTCTACCACGAAACCCTCGCCGGGCTGGCTTTACACGCGGGAGGGAAGTACGTCGATTGCACCGCCGGCAGCGGCGGTCATGCGGTTGGCATCCTCGACGGAAGCGCGCCGAACGGCACACTCCTCGCCCTGGATACCGATCCCGAGGCGATTCAGCGCACGCGGGCCAGATTGCAACCGTATGGCGAACGCGCGCTGGTCGTGCAAGGCAACTTTCGTGATGTGACGAGCATCGCGCGGCGGCACGGCTGGGATCAGGCCGACGGCATTCTGTTCGACCTGGGGGTGTCCAGCGTACAACTTGGCGAGACGCGACGAGGTTTTAGCTTTCAGACCGACGGCCCGCTCGATATGCGGATGGATCCGGAGAGAGGACGGTCAGCCGCGGATCTGGTGCGCGACCTGACCGAAGCGGACTTGGCGGACATTATCCTGCGGTTTGGCGAGGAGCCGCAAGCAAGGAGGATCGCGGCGGCAATCGTCCGCGAACGCGCGAAGCACGACATCATAACCACGGCTCGGTTAGCGGATCTGGTGTCTCAGGCGAAAGGACGCCGCGGACGAATACACTCGGCAACCACGGTTTTCCAGGCTCTGCGGATCGCCGTCAATGGCGAATTGGACAGCGTAACCCTGGCACTGCCACAGGCGGTCCGCCTATTGCGGCCCGGCGGGAGATTGGCGATCATCGCCTTCCATTCGCTGGAAGACCGAATTGTGAAGCGTTTCATGCGCGAGGAGGCGAAAGAGTGCCGATGCCCACCGAGTCAGCCCGTATGCACGTGCGATCGACGCCCAGTGCTTCGATTACTGGATCGACACGCGGTGATGCCGGAGCCCGACGAGGTGCGAGCCAACCCACGCGCCAGAAGCGCGCGGTTGCGCGTGGCGGAGAAGCTCTGATACCCTTTGCCCGTATGTCTGTGAAGAGAGTAGGCGACGGATGACCCTGCATCGAGCGACGCGAGGTCTCAGTACGCCGGCCAATCCCGTGGCCGACACGGCGCCGCGTCAGCCCGCCGGCCCGGTTGTCCTGTTCATTGCCGCCGTGCTCATCGCCGGGCTCACGTGTGTCCTGTATCTCTGGCAGCAGAGCCAGATCGTCGCCAACCAGCAGGATATTCGGCGGCTGGACGCCCAGTACACCGCCATGTTGACGCAGGTCAACGACCTGCAATACCAGGCTAACATGCTGGGTTCGGTGTCACGCGTGGTGGCCGAGGCAGGCAAGTACGGCATGGTGCCGGGTGATTCGCGCCAGTTCAAGCAGCTAACCGTGCAGGATCCCAGCAACGGCCCGCTCGTCGCGCAAAACGAGACGCCGCCTTCGTCACCCGTCGTATTGCCCGCGACCAACGCCGCGATAACCTCCTGGTGGCAAGACGCCTGGGACGGGCTGTTTAACCTGGTGCAATAATGCGACGTATCGCACGAAAAGGTTGGCGCCAGCTCTCGCTGTTGATGGCCATCCTCCTGGCTTTCAGTCTGCTCGCCGACCGGCTCTACGCGCTGCAAATTGGTCAGGCGTCCAACAACATGTTGCAGACGTACTTCGCCGACGACGTGGCGGCGCCGCAGACGGAGAAGCCGCCGCGCGGTACGGTAGTAGACGTCAACGGCACCGCCCTGGTCAGCACGGTCACCGTGTATAAGCTTGCAGCCGCCCCTCCGTACATCACCAAGAAAATGAAGCCGGTGGTGGCGCGTGTCCTTACCGACGTCTTGTTCCCGGTTCGCCTGCCAAGCGGTAAGCAGGTTCACAACAAGAAGGCGATTGCCAGGGCCAGGGCAACGTACCTGACCAAGTACCACGCGATATTGAATCAGCTCAACGCCACCTGGACCTATGTCTGCATCGCGGGAGACGATAGCCCAACCTGCCCATACAAGGAAGCGATTTCTCGGGCCACCGCCGATACCATCGAACAGCGCATCAATAAGCTGGGTGTCTCGGGCATAAGCCTGGAAGCGCGCATCCAACCGAGCTACCCGAATAGCGCGCTGGCGTCGCAGGTGCTGGGTTACGTGGACTACCAGTATCCCAACGGTCAGCCGGTGGATACCGGCGAGTACGGAGTCCAGCAGTACTACGACAACTTGCTGAGCGGCATACCCGGCCATACGGCCGTGCGCTTCGATACCGAAGGGAAGCCGATTCGGGTGGGGACGGGGACGGACACGCCACCGCAGCCGGGCGCTACGTTGCGCCTGACCATCGACAGCTTCGTGCAGCTACTGGTGGAGCGCGATCTGAACCAGGTAGTGAAGGCGCAGCACGCCACGGGCGGCTCGATCGTCGTGGAGCGGCCTGATGGCGCGATATTGGCCATGGCCTCGACGCCGTCATACGATCCGAACGTCTGGAAGCAGACCGTCGCCAAGCTGGCGAAGCAGGCCGGCGCGGGCACCAAGCATTTCAACCGGGCGAAATTCAACCAGGCCGTCTATAACCTGTTTCCTGACCCCGCGATCAGCAAGGAGTATGAGCCCGGCTCCACGTTCAAGGCGTTTACCATCGCGATTGGCTTTGATCAGAATCTGTTCAATGAAAACACGGCCGTGTATGACAGCGGCCGTCTCGACCTGAACAAGCAGTATGGCTTCGTCGTGCAGAATTGGTGCGGCTCGACATGCGCGTTTGGTGGGCCGGAAACGCCGGACATCATGCTCCACTATTCCTCGAATATCGCCGCCGTACAGTTCAACCGGCAGATTCCGGCCTTGACCTGGTACCAGTATGTGCTCGGCAACTTCGATTTTGGCACCGCGAGCGGTATCGACCTGGCAGGCGAGGTGCCCGGCGATGTGCGCCAACCCAACGACAAGCCGCCAAAGCCGCTGTGGGTGGGAACCTACAAAATCACCCAGGCCTATGGCCAGGGGCTTGGCGTCACCCCCCTGCAGCTCACGAACGGCTACGCCGCGCTGGGGAATGGCGGCATGCTGCCGCATCCGCACGTGCTGGCGTCGTATACCCTTGGCGGCAAGACCGTAACTCCTGCCTGGCCGCCGCTGCACCGCGCGATAAGCAAGGAAACCTCCGACCGCATGGTGAAACTGCTCGTACACCAGGCGATAGACGGCGAGGCGTGTTTGGCGCTGGTGCCCGGCTACAACATCGCGGCGAAGACGGGGACCGCCTCGATTCCCAGCCTGGGCGGAAATTATTACCCGAACACCACCATCGCCAGCACGGCGGCGTTCGGCCCGGTCGACGCCGATCTCAGCCACCAGTTCGTGATCCTGGTGAAGGTGGACAAGCCCGCCACGCAGTGGGGTTCCGAGGTCGCGGCGCCGGTGGTCCATGACATCTTTCAGCACCTCTTCGACTATTACAAAATCGCGCCGTCGCTGAACCCCGTACAGCCGACGAAAAAGTATTGCAGCGGGCCGAACTCTTGATCCTGGTCGCATGAGCCATTCCGGCTTACGCTTGACGCTCGATGCCGTGCGCCGGTACCTCGCGGCGGGTGGTGAAGGGCAGCTTGACGTAACGGGTGGGGAGCCGGACTGGGCTGCTCCTCTTGGTCCGGCCGTCAACGACTCACGGGACGTCACGCCTGGGGCCCTGTTCGTGGCGCTGCCTGGCGAGCGCACGGACGGCCACCGCTTCGCGGGTGCGGCCGTCGCGCAAGGCGCCGCCTTCCTGCTGCTTGAGCACATCCCGACCGACCTGCCGGAGTCCGCTGCTATCGTCTGGCAAGCGCCGGATCCGTTACGGGCGCTGCAGGGCTTCGCGCGCTGGTGGCGGAGCCAGTTCCCCGATCTGGTGGCGATCGGCGTCACCGGCAGTGTCGGCAAGACAACCGCGAAAGACGTTATCGCGTCGTCGTTGGCCACCCAGGTACCCGTTCTTGCCAGCCCACGCAGCTTCAACAACGAGATTGGTCTCCCGCTCACCTTGCTCTCGCTTGCCGGCGAACATCGCGCCGCCGTGCTCGAGATGGGTATCTTCGACGTCGGCGACATCGCGTTCCTCGCAGGCATCGCCAGGCAAACGATTGGGGTCGTGCTGAATGTCGACGCCGTCCACCTCGAGCGGGCAGGCAGCATTGAGCGGATCGCGCGGGCGAAGCAGGAAATAATCGAGACGCTCCCCGCCGCCGGTATCGCGGTCCTGAACGCCGACGACCGGCGCGTTATCGCCATGCGCGCCGTAGCGCCAGGGCCGGTCCTCACCTTTGGCTTTGACCAGGGCGCTGATTGGCGCGGCGCCGACGTGCGCCTGGAGATCGACGGTCTTGAACTCGCGCTTTGCCGTGCAGGCTGCTCCTACTCTCTTAGCAGCCCGCTGCGTGGGCGCCACCACGCCTACGCGCTGCTGGCAGCCGCCGCCACGCTTGAGGCGGCCGGCGTGCCGATACCCGAGATTGCGCCGGCCCTGGCCGCGGTGCGCGAGCCCGCGGCGCGCCAGAAGTTTTTGCGCGGCGCCGCCGATCGCCTGATTATCGACGATACATACAATGCCTCCCCGCTCTCCATGGCCGCCGCCCTCGATCTGCTCGCTGCGCGGCGCGCGCCACGGAAGGTCGCCATCCTGGCCGATATGCTGGAGCTTGGACCGATAAGCGATGCGAGCCACCGCGCGGTGGGCGAGCGCGCGGCGGCCAGCGCCGATCTGGTGATTGCCGTCGGCCCACATGCCCGCGCTATCGCCGATGCGGCAGGCGGTACCGCCGTGTGGTTCCCCGACAAGCCCTCGCTGCATGGCGCTCTGGCACAATTGCTGTCCCCTGGCGACGCGGTTCTCGTCAAGGGATCGCGCGGTATGGCAATGGAGGAGGTCGTAGGGTGGTTGGTGGCGGCGACATGAGGATGGGCGCGGCGCTGTATATCGCCGCCACCGCTATCGGGCTATGGGCGATCCCGTACCTGATCCGCGGCTTGACCTGGTTGGGCGCCGGCAAGCAAATCCAGGCCGAGCTGCCGGCGAATCATCAGGCGAAGGCAGGGACGCCGAGCATGGGCGGACTGATCTTCGGCGCCATCATCGCCATATGTGGCAGTCTCTTCCTGGCGAACCGCGACTCGACGGTGGCGATACTGCTGCCGTTAATGGTGGCCGCGATGATCCTTGGCGCGGCCGACGATCTGCTCAGCTCGGCCCGCTATCGCCGGGGCGGCTTGGGGGCCAGAGCCAAACTGGCCTGGCAGGGCGGCATAGCGATCGGCGCCGTGATGCTGGAGTGGCTTGGTCCGGGCCTACCCGCGCAGCACGTCCCTGGTATTGGCGCCGTGCACGCGCCCTGGCTCATCGCCCCGTTGGCGGTTCTGGCGATCGTGGCGTCGGGTCATGCCGTGAATCTGACCGATGGGCTTGATGGACTGGCGGCCAGCACCACCAGCGTCGCGTTCGCGGCGTTCGCGATTATCGCCTACAGTCAGGGCCAGGGCGCGCTGGGCGACCTCTGCTTGCTGACGATGGGCGCCCTCGCCGGATTCCTCTGGTA
>JANWHV010000270.1 GCA_025450255.1 Chloroflexota bacterium
AGCCGCAAAGGCCTGTCCCATCGTGATCGCCCCAGCGCTCACAAACACCACGCCCACCGAGAGGCTGAGCCAGGCGTAGGGAGAAAGGGCGAAGACCAGCCACCCGATCGCAACCCAGATCGCTGCCAGGCGCATGGCAGGCAAGCGCGAGTGCCATCGATCAGACCAGCGCCCCACGACCAACCCAAGTATGAGGCCGAGCAGGGCCTCGCCGATGAAGTACAAGCCAACCCAGCTGAGAGCGACATGGAGGCTGTCCACGAGGTACAACGTGACCAGAGGCAGGGTCGATGAGGTGGCGAGGGACAGGAACACCATGATCAGGAGGAAGGCTCGGTACTCCCGCTTGTACCAGACGATGGTGAGAACGGCGAGACGGCCTCTCATTGGCTAGCTCCCCGTCTGGATTTCGCATGATGATCAAGGATTAGCTGTGGGGTGGGCATTGCGATCAGCCGGCGGTCATCCCAGCGCCTGGAGACATACACGCTCTCTTACGTGACGCGCGTCGTTGCCTCATGTGGTGCCTGAACACCATGATGCTGATCAGAATAACTTCAACAGGGTAGTGTAGCGACTAACCTGTTGCGTATTTAACAATTCCAGCATCTGCATTCATCATAAAGATGCTGCCACAGGCCTGGCTGCGTTTGCCAAAAGTACGCCCACAGGTGTAGCCCATGTCGTGACGAGGTTTGATCGCGCTTGTGTCGAGGAAGTAGAGCCGCACTAGCGGCCACGATCCTCGGCGATTAGCTCTTCTGATGGGCGAGCGCCGAGTGGGAGGCGACCAAGGCGGGCAAGCTCTTCATCAGACACCGGTCTCGCCGTGTCAGGGGCGTGGCGTTCCGTACTCAGGAAATCCGCCGCCAGCAGTCTGGCGCGCAGCCGCTCGCGCTCCGAATTCGGTAGTCCATCGTTGTCGCCGGCACGCGATTGAATCGCTACCTCGGCCGGACCTACGGGCAACGAGGCAGGCAGATCCAGGACCAAGCGGCGATCGGCGCCGACCACGACGGGTATCGTGACTGTCTTCATGCATCCTCCAATGGGCTAGGTTATGAATCATGGTACCAAACGGAACAACCGCCCAGCCGCCGCGCTGCACGGCGAATGGCTGCTAGATCCGCCCAAAGCGTCCAAGCTCAGTACGGCTCCTGCACGTCAGCCTTACTGCGTGTATCAGGCGGCGTAGATCAGGTAGGCATCTTCCAGAGTGGGCGCAATGGGCACAGCTTGGGGGTGCGGTTGCGTGGTTGCGATCAGGCGCACCTGCACCCCATCGGCCCGCCGCACGGCGGCGCTGACCCGATGTCGCGCGCGCAGGCGCTCGAACTCCTCGGCCTCGACGGTCATCGACCAGACCTGGCCCTCGGCATCGGCCAGCAGCCCTTCCGGCGATCCGGCCCAGGCCACCCGCCCGGCCTGCAACAGCACCAGATCAGTGGCCATCGCCTCCACGTCGGAGATGATGTGAGTCGAGAGCACCACCTGCCGCTCGCCCCCCAGCGTGGCGATCAGCTCACGGAAGCGGATGCGCTCGCTGGGATCCAGGCCGGCCGTCGGCTCGTCAAGCACAAGCAACCGTGGCTCGTTGAGCAGGGCCTGGGCTATGCCCAGACGGCGGATCATGCCGCCGGAGAAACCGCGAAGGCGGCGATTGCCGTCCGCGCGCAGGTTGACTGCCTCCAGTACACTCTCCACCCGGCGTTGCAGCCGCTGCCCCTCCAGGCATTTCAACTCGCCGATGTAGCGCAGAAACTCGCGGGCCGTAAGCTGAGGGTAGGCGCCGAAGTCTTGCGGCAGGTAGCCCAGGGCGCGGCGCAGGGCGACAGGGCGCCGGACAACATCCTGCCCACCCCAGGTGATATGTCCTTTGCTGGGCGCCAGCACCGTGGCCAGCATTCGCAGCAGGGTAGACTTGCCGGCGCCGTTGGGACCGACCAGGCCCAGCACACCCCCCGCCCAGGCGGAGCGTCACCTCGCGCAAGGCCCAGTGGTCGCGATCGTACAGCTTGCTCACCCCGTCGATCGAGAGATCGATCATCATCGGATCCTTTCTACTCTCCGCCTACCGGTGCAATTTTCGTGCTCAGCGCAAGCCACGGCGCTGCCGCCCAGCCAGCCAGACCCCGGCGCCCATCAGCAGCGGCGCCAGACCGAGGAAGAGGGCACGATTCCAATAGAAGGCAGCCGGGAAGGGCGGCGGCAGATGCCGCGCGATGTCCGCCATCAGCCGCCGCTCCGGCACTGAAATGGAGTGGTCGTCCCGCGTGCTGTAGTAAGCGAAACACGTCGGTACTGGGATATATGAGTGAGGGCCGCTGCACGCGTTTGCCGGCAGATCGCGAGCGGCTTCTTTGAAGATTGCGGCTTGGTCCAGGGTGTTCAGATGGTGCTGCACGGTGATCTGCCGCGTCGAGATGTCCACCAGCCAGTACGTACCCGTCCCAGTCGCCGGCAGCAGCCACAGGACCAGGATGAGCACGGCGGCGGGGATGCGACCGCCAAGCGTGGTCGCTGCCAGCGCCAGTGCCGCGCCGAAGATCACAGGCGTGACGATCAGCCAGACCCAGCCGGCGATGTAGGGCCACGCGCCAAGGGGCGGATAATCCATGACGCCGAAGAACGGCAAGGCGGTGTGCGCTCGCGGCAGCCGGTCCATCAGCACCGCCGCGATCGTAAAGCACGTCGAGATCGCAAGCAGACCCGACAGGGCCGCCAGATACTTGCCCCACGCGTACGCCCAGGAGGGGAGCGGGGTACTGAGCAGAACGGCGTCGATGCGCCGGCCGTGGTCGCGCGCTATCTGATCGCCGGTGACCAGGGCCAACAGCAGAGTCGGGAAGATGCCGGCGCTGGTCAGGCGGCCCCAGGCACTGAACGGGCTATTCCGCACGCTCGGCGGCAAGTTCAGGCCGACGATGAACAGGATCAGCGCCGCTGCCCAGATACCGCGCCCATGCAGGAACAGGCGGGCTTCCATGCGCAGCACCACCCAGAGGGGTCGCACATGCATAACCGTGATCATTGTTTGTCCACCCCAATCTGTCGTCGTGAACCGCGCGCAGCTCGCGCATCGTAGCTCTCATCGCGATCGTGCAGGCGCAATCAGCGGCGTCGCGCTGCCGGCGAACAGCGTCCATGCCAGTAGTACGCTGCCAAGCGCCGCAGCGGGCAGGTGCAGGATGAGCGACGGCGTATCCCGTGGTAGCGCGAAGGGACCGACTGGTTGCAGTCGGGCGAGCAGCGCCAGCGCCAGCCAGGGGCCGCCGCCAAGCGCCGCCGCTGTTGTGGCGCCCCAGCGCAGGGCGATGGGAACGGAAACGCCGCTGAGCAGTAGCAGCGGTCCCAGCTAGGCCGCCAATAGCGCACCGAACGGCGCCCAGTGCGCAAGCGCGAGCCAGGCAGTGGCCGCCACGCCGAAGAGGCAGTCGAAGCCCACGATGGCCAGCACCAGTCCGCCGGTAACCTCTACAACGCCGGTAGGGCAACTCGCCTCCACCTGGCGCAGGCCCGGCAGTCGCGTGTGCAGGGCGAAGGCGATGCCCAGCACCGCCGTCAGCGGCGCCATCAGGATCAAAGGCAGCGCGCCGTTCTGATCGTGCGTATGCCAGGTGATAGCGGCGGCAAGCCCCAGGAGCGCCACGCTCGCGGACCAGAACGCGGCGCCAAGTAGCCGGACGCGCCAGCGCGCCACACGCAAGGTCTTCAACAGATGCTTGCGCGCTAGCGTCGCGGCCGGCCCACCGGCGGCATCCTCGACGAACAGCCGGGCGAGCAGGCGAGTGGTCGCCTCCTCCGTCGGGCGCGGCATAGGCAGCGTCGCATACCGCTCTGCCACGCGCCGCAAGTCGAGCGGCAGTTCCGTGTCCTCCGTGGCATCAAGAATCGACGGGTCTATCCGTGCATCGCGGTCATCCATGCCGTGATCCTCCCCGGACGCCGTTCTCCGTGTCTTCGGCGGCCTGCAAGCGGTCGCGGAGCCGGTGTAGGGCCGTGAAGCTCCGGCTCTTGATCGTACCGGTGCTGACGCCCATCACCGCCGCGGTCTCGTCCACGCTCAACCCCTGGCCGAAACGCAGACTCAGCGTCTCGCGTTGCTCGAAGCTCAGATCGGCGAGTGCCGCCAGTAGCCCCTCGCGCTGTTCCCAGCGCTCCAGCCATGCTTGAGGATCCGGCTCGTCGCTCGGTTTCTCCGAGGCAGGCAAGAGCGTGCCCGGCTCGTGCCGTCGATAGGCGCTCTGCCAGTGGGTACGGGCCAGGTTCCGCGCGATGGTGTAGAGCCAGGGGCGGAAGGGTCGTGGATAGCGATAGGTGCGCGCATCGCACACCAACCGCACGAAGGTCTCTTGCACCAGATCCTCCGCCAGATCTACATCCCCACCCAGCCGCGCCAGGTGGGCGAGCAGCGGCGCATGATGGCGGCGCACCAGCGCCTCCAGCGCCCCCGCGCTCCCGCACTGCCACTCGCGGAAGAGATCCTCGTCGGTCGTCATGCCCACCCCTTGCACCCTCTCGGATCGTATGCTCATTCTCTGTACCGGGTAGGGCAGCCATCGGTTCATGCCTGTTTCAACCACGTACGATAGCGTACCGATGGGCCTGGCCACTACGGGCCTTCGCCGCAAGCTCGCGCCAACACCGTGGACAGGCGCGGAACAGGCCGGCGCGCCGTTTCGGCCGGGCATAGGTATCATGAGCGGAAGACGTGGCCGTGGGTGCGCCACGACGGAGATTGAAACATGAAGAGGGACGAGGGCGACGATGATTGATCCCGCGATCTTTAAGGCGTATGACGTGCGCGGCATCTATCCCGACCAGATTAATGAAGAAGCAGCGCACGCCATCGGCGGCGCCACAATCGCGCACCTGGGCGTGTCGCGCGTCGCCGTGGCGCGTGATATGCGCGTCTCGGGTCCGGTGTTGATGGCGGAGTTGATTCACGGCATGGTGGAGCAGGGGGCCGATGTGACGGACCTTGGCCTGTGCAGCACCGACGAGCTCTACTTCGCGGTCGGGAAGTACGGCTATCCGGCCGGGGTGATGGTCTCCGCCTCGCATAATCCCGCCGCCTATAACGGCTTCAAGTTCTGTCGCGAGAACGCCATCTCGATCAGCTCCGAGACGGGGCTAGACGCCATCCGCGACATCGCGCTGCGCGGACCGCTGCCGCCCAGGGCAGCCCACGGCACGGTACATACGCGCGACGTACTGCCGGAGTTCGTCAAGCATGTGCTCGGCTTTATCGACACCGGCGCCGTGCGCCCCCTGCACATTTGCATCGACGCCGGAAACGGCATGGCCGGCATGGTGGCGCCGGAAGTATTCAAGCACCTGCCGTGCGAGGTGACGCCGCTCTTCTTCGACCTGGATGGCCGCTTCCCCAACCACCAGGCCAGCCCGCTGGAGCCCGAGAATATGGTGGACGTGCAACGGGCCGTGCGCGAGAAACACGCGGACATGGGCGCGGCCTTCGATGGCGACGCCGATCGCATGTTCATTACCGACGAGCAGGGCGAGCTGGTGGGCGGCGATATGGTGACCGCTCTGGTGGCGAAGGCGCTGCTGGCACGCAACCCCGGCGCCACCATCCTCTATAACTTGATCTGCTCGCGCAGCGTCCCGGAGGTGATCGAGAAGGCAGGCGGCACCGCCATCCGCACGCGCGTCGGTCATTCCTTCATCAAGGCGCAAATGCGCGAAACCAACGCCATCTTCGGCGGCGAGCATTCCGGCCATTTCTACTTCCGCGACAACTACTATGCCGATTCCGGCATGATCGCGCTGTTGATGGTGCTGGAGCTGG
>JANWHV010000271.1 GCA_025450255.1 Chloroflexota bacterium
CGCGCCACTCCGAGGCAGAGTCGTGGAAGCACTTGGCACGGAACATGGTCCGGGCATCCGGGGTGAGCAGCACGCCTCCCTCGCCGGTGGTAATAATCTTGTGCATTTGCAGGCTAAGGCAGCCCGCGTCGCCGATCGTACCGGCCGCCTGCCCGTGATACGAGGCGCCGCAAGATTGTGCCGCGTCCTCGATAACGAGCAAATTATGCTCGCGCGCGATGGTCTGAAGCTCGACCATCTGTGACGGCACGCCGCGCATATGCACCGGCATGACAGCACGGGTATGCGGCGTGATATTGGCGCGCACCGCGGCCGGATCGAGGGTCAGGGTGTCGTCGACTTCCGTGATTATCGGAATGCCGCCCACCGCGAGCACGGCGGAAGGACTGGCGACGAACGTATACGCCGGCACGATCACTTCATCGCCTGGACCGATACCGAGCGCGGCCAGTGCCGTGATCAGCGCGGCGGTGCCCGAGGTCACGCCGAGCGCGTACGGTACTCCCATCCGCGTGGCAATGCGCTGCTCGAACTCGTCGACGGCAGAGTAGGTGATTGTATCGTCAGGGCCGTAAAAACGGATCAGGCGCTTCGAATCGAGCACTCTCAGTACGGCCTGGCGCTCGGCGTCGCCGATCTCCATGCCGCCAGGGAACATCGGCGGCTCAGGTCGGGTACGGGATTTGGGGCCGCCGTTTATCGCCAGCGATACGTCAGACGCCCGCGCGCTCGAACTTGCCATACCCACCTCCTTCCCTCATGAAGATCATCGTGCAAACGTTGGCACGATGCTAACATGCGCTTCCCGCCAATGTCAATGAATCGCCATGGCGTCGACCATGCCGACCGCGCGGCATGGTTACGTTGGCATGTTGAGATTGAGCGGTACAGGAGCACGCGATCGCGACTCTCTCCCCCGCGTTGACAGGGGCAAAAGGTCGTGCTAGGATTCGTGCTAACGTTTGCACGATGACCTATGTCGAGCGAAGGGGGCGCACATGCCGAGCCAACCTCCGCCTCTCAGGCATCCTGCCTGCTCGGCGACTCAACCATGATCGTGCGCGGCGGCCGGCGAAGCCCGGCGCGGGCTGCATGATTGCTTCAGGCGACGTGGCCGATCTGGAGACCTCGGCGATGAGTCGGGCCCAGATTATCAATAATTCCAGTCGCGGCAGCACGCGACGAAGCGGCGCCGCGCGACTTCGGCGCCTCCCCTGGAGTGCCCTGCTCCTGCTCCTCCCAGCCACCGCGTTGCTGGCCGTCTTCTTGTTTGGCCCGATCGTGCAAGCCATCCGCGTGGCGACGACAAACGAAGCGCTGACCGGTCCGCAAGCAATCCACTACGGGTACGTCGGCTTTGCGAACTTCTCTGAATTGTTCGCGGACCCCGACTTCCATAATGCGGTCACCGTGAGCGCGGAATATGTCAGCGCCAGCGTTCTCGGCATTACGGCGCTGGGACTGCTCCTGGCCTATCTTATGCGCCGCGGCGTCAATTCGTGGCTCGTGCGCCTGGTTTCCGGTATCGTCATCGTCGCCTGGGTAGTGCCGGAGATCGTGGCGGGCTTTATCTGGCTTGCCTTTGGCGGCAGTAACGGCACCCTGGCATCGATTTTGCAGCCGATTACCGGCGGCGGCAACGATTGGTTGATCCGCGCCCCGCTCGTGCTGGTCACCGTGGCCACAATCTGGGCAACCACGGCATTCTCCATGTTGGTATTCACGGCAGGGCTGCACGGGTTGCCGGAAGAGGTGCTGGAAGCGGCCACGATGGACGGCGCCACTATGTGGCAGCGCATCATGCGCATTGAAATACCGATGCTCAAAAGCACCATAGCCACGAATCTGATCCTGGTCACGCTGTCGATATTGACCGACTTCACGCTGATTTACACCCTTACCGCTGGCGGCCCAGGCACGGCCACTACCACGCTGCCGCTCTATGTGTTTCAGGAGGCTATCTCCTTTGCCATCCTGGGCTACGGCACGGCCGCGGCCGTGGTGCTCGTGGCGATCGCCGCCGTGGTGTCGGTGCTGTACGTCATTCTGCTCCGAATCGAGGTGTGATCGTGCTCGCCGTCGATAACACCGCACCGCTCGCGCGGCCGGCGCGCAAGCGCGTCTCCGCCGGATCCGTCGTACAGCACGTTGCCTTACTGGCGATTACGCTGATGTTTCTGGTGCCGATGCTCTGGGTGCTCAGTGCGTCCATCGACGCGCGGGCCTCCTTCGCCATCGAATGGCCGAACTTCACCGTCGACAACTTCGAGAACCTCAATACCGCCGACGCGCTGTGGCACCCGCTTTCGAATAGCCTGATCCTGGCCGCGTCGACCACGGCGGTGGTAACGATCACCGGCGTGACGGCGGCTTACGCGCTGTCCCGCTACCGTTCGTGGTACACGCGCGGCTATCTGTTTGTCGTGCTGTTCGCCACGGGCTTGCCGGTGCAATTGCTGATGATCCCGGCCTATACGCTGTTCATACAGCTCAATCTGCTCGACTCGATGCAGGCAACCGTTCTCTTCCTCAGCGCGACCTCACTGCCATTCGCGATCTGGCTGCTCAAGAATTTCATCGACCATATTCCACCGGAGTTGGACGAGGCGTCGCAGGTCGATGGCGCTGGCTCGCTCGCTCGCATTCGCTTAATCATATTGCCGCTCGCCGCCCCCGGTATCGCCGTCGCCGCGATGTTCACGTTTCTCAACGCCTGGGGCCAGTTCGTGATTCCGTTCATCCTGTTGCAGTCCCCTGACAAACTGCCGGCGGCGGTCAGTATCTATCAATTCATGTCTACACAGGGCCAGGTACACTACGGGCCACTTGCCGCCTTTACCCTGGTATTTTCGCTCCCAGTCCTGCTGCTCTACGCTATTCTCTCGCGATTCCTCACCGGAGCGTTCAACTTCGGCAGCGGCGTGAAAGGGTGAGAGCCGCATGAGATGAAGATTGGAGAAGTTGGCGATCGAGGCTCACGCATGTACCCAGGTGAATCTTCTAACTGCCCTTTGAAAGGGGAGCGAGATGTATTGGCAAACACGTGACCGGGCGGCCGCGGCGCCGCCGAAACGGCATCATCATGGCCGCTTGGTCGGCACGGCGGCGGTCGGCGCGATGCTCGCCATCGCGTCCTTTGGTCCCATGAGCACATCCGCCACGACGGCGAACGCCGCCGGCGCCACTACCTGCGCCGGCAGCGATGCGCCGGGTTCTTCCGGCGCCACTATTTCACTCGCCTATAGCTCCCAAAACGAATTCAATTCGAACCCGCAGGCCGCGCAGTGGGTCGCGATGCTCAAGAAGGCGTTCGAGGCCGCGCATCCCGGTGTTACCGTCAAGCTGATTCCGATCGCGGGCTCGTCAAACGATATCCAGACCAAGATTCGCTTGATGCTCCGCTCGCCATCGACCACGCCGGATGTGATCCACGAGTGGACGCCGTACACGAACGATCAAGTAGCCGCCAACCAGCTCGCGCCGCTCGACGATTGCGTGGCAACCTGGAAAGACTGGTCGCAGTTTCCGACCGTGGTCAAATACAGCGGCGCTCCGGGCCCACATATCTGGCAGTTGAATTCGGGCATAAACAATTTCGGCCTCTACTACAATATCAATGCCTTCAAGAAGGCCGGCCTGCCCGCCAACTGGATCCCACGCAATTGGAACGACATTCTTAGCGCGGCGCGGACGATCAAGAGCAAGGTGCCCAACGTGACGCCGCTCTGGCTCTACGCCGGAAACCAGCTTCCGGACCAAACCACGCGCGAGAATTTCCTGGACCTGCTGGCCGGCACCAAAAGCCCGTTGATGGTCGGTCAGAAGTGGGTGGTCAAGAGTCAGGGTCTGCTCGACGTGTTCAACTTCTACCACACGGTATTTGGCGAGGGGCTTGGTCCAAAACAATCACTGCTCGCCAGCCCCACCGCCGATGGCCTGCTCACCGGTACCTATTTGCCGAAACAGCAAGTGGCGATCGCCCTGGTCGGAAGCTGGGCAGGCAGTTGGTGGATCCCAGGCGGACCGGCGCCGTGGCCGGGCGCCATTCACGCGTACAAGGCTACGGCGCTTCCCACCGAGTTTGGCCAGGGCCTTGGCTTCGTCAGCCAGATGTCAGGCTCGAACTTCGTCCTCACCAGCGCGTCGCAGCATAAGAAGCTGGCCTTCGAATTGATGGCGATGGCCGAAAACCACCAGTTCAACCTGTTGCATGCCTGGTGGTGCGGTGAGGTTCCGCCGCGCAATGACGTGGGCGCGGATCCCAAGTGGCTTAATTCAACGCCGTATTACAACGCGCAAGCGGCGAGCTGGATCAAATACGGCACGTTCACGCCGTCAGTCAACTATACGGCGGTGTCCACGTCGGTCGGCCAGTCGACCGGCGAAATCGTCTCCTCGGGCGCGAGCGCGCAACAAGCTCTATCCGACTTCACGCGCCGAGTGACGCAGGTTCTGGGCGCGGACAATGTGACCACCGCGCCATAGCCGGTGCTGCTCGAGGAGTAGGTTCGGCGGTCGAGCCTACTCCCCGAGCCCAACTAGATGTCATAGCCCTGGGTCGATCGGCGACGTGTTTGCGTCATGGAATCCAGGAGTGGGAAAGCTGGCAATAACACGGAGACGCCGAGAATTGGATCGCCGATATCCTGAGCCCGTTCGGGCGTTTTCCGTACCTGGCATATGGGGCTATGCCGATCGCATTGGCGTGCCCGCCGGCGAGCGGGTGCGTTTCCATGTCTGCGCGCCCTCGGCATATGATTTTTCCGTCGTGCGGCTCGGCACCAATGCAATCCTGGATCCGGCGGCGGATGAGCCGGCGGACCGGGCGGACTGCGCGGTGCTCGCCCGCGCCCAGCGCCCGGCCGCGCCGCAACGTATCTCGCCGGGGTCGTATGTCTTCATCGAAGGGCCGCCCATTCCCTCTCGGGGGCTGACATTGGCGCTATGGCTGCGGCTGTGGCGATTGCCCACTCTTGATACCTTCCAATGGAACTGGTCCGGCCTGATTACCGACATGAATTATCCGGAAGCCTGCCGGGTTGGCTTGCTCGTCGATCATGCCGGCCGAGTATGAACCTACGTGGGTGATGGGAGCCAATTCCGTAGCGAATGGCTGCACGGCACGCCCACGTCAATCCGCGACCGGCTCGGCGCCTGGATCCATCTCGCCGCGACCGTGAGCGAGGATGAGGCCGTGATATATATGGATGGCGTCGAGACCTATCGAGGTTATATTTCGGCGCCCCCTGAACCGGCGCCTGGCCCTTCGGCACGCCTGCGCATCGGCGCCGGCGCGGAGCGCGACGCCGCCAACAACTTCCTGGACGGAGATATTGCGCTGGCGTTCGTGGGCCATTTTGTGCTGGAGAGCGCCGATATACGTAGGCTGGCAGGGGACAGACGCGGCGCCGGCATTGCCGAGATCAAGGCAGGCACGATGCTTGGCTTTTGGCCGCTCGACGAGGAGCGCGGTGCGCGAGTCACGGATCACTCGGGGTGCGCCCGGCACGGCCATATAGTCAATCATGGCGCCTGGCAGATTGGCGGCCCGGGCCACGACGGCGCTCTAGGCGTGCCGGGGTATGTTCCCGCTGCCGACCTGAATCGTGGCCACGCGCTGCGCCTGTGCGGCGACGACCTGGTCGATTGCCGGTGGAGCGTCACCGACGATTACACGGTGCCGGATGACGCCGCGGCGGGAATCTATGCCGCCCGCGTATGCCTGACCGGGCAAGATCCCACGACCGCGCTGACGATCCCATTTGCCGTCGTCCGCGCGAAGCCCCGGCAGCAAGGCGCCGTCGCGCTGCTGCTTGCCACCAATACCTGGCATGCGTATGGCCGTATTCCACGAAACGACATGCGCATTCCCGGCCTCACGTCATCGTTCTACACCAATCACGTGAATGGCCGCCCGTTCTTCCACCTGGGCCTGCAAGCGCCGATTCCGCATGCCAATCCCTATGGCTATGAATCCGAGCGCGCCGCGCACACACGCCACTCGCATCTGGTCCGGCCCGAGCGCTTCGCGCAGGCGTGGCTCGAGGCGGAGGGCTACCCATTCGAGTGCCTGACCGATCGAGACCTCCATTCGGACCCTGGCGTGTTGCGCAACTTTCAGGTGCTGCTTATTTGCGGGCATAACGAGTACTGGAGCGACGCCATGCGCGATGGAGTACTTGGCTATCTAGACAGTGGGGGCCACGTCCTCTGCATGTCGGGAAATAGTCTGTACTGGCGCGTATCGTTCGACGATGAGATGAGCGTCATGGAGTGCAGGAAGACGGTCGAGAGCGTCGACGATCGCTGGCTGTCGCCTTTCCAGTGGGGCGAGCGCTGGCACGGCACGGATGGGCTGCCCGGCGGCGCCTGGCAATTGGTCGGACAGCCAACGCACGACGTGATTGGGCTCACCATGCAGGGTATGGTCGACGACGGAACCCCGACCGCGTTCGCGGCCTTTCACGTCGAGGAGCCGTCTCATTTTCTATTCCATGAGCCCGAGCACGTGCCGGTAACGGCGGCGGGGACAATCGGCGAGCTGAGCTTGAACGGACCGAAGGCCAGCGGCTATGAGATGGACGCGACACCGCAAGTGGTCGGCATTGTATCCGCGCCAACACCGGGACTCGTTACACTCGCCGGCGCCCGCGACCAGTGGTCGATCGAGTTTGCCGGCGCCGATCGCCGTCATGGCGCCGATCTGATCTATTGGCAGCGACCGGCGGGCGGGCAGGTAGTGAACGCCGGTAGCATCGGCTTCAGCGGCGCGCTCGCCGTCGACCCGGGCGTGCGCGCGTTGATGCGTAATGTGCTGGCCCACTTTGGCGTGCGGCGCGGACCGGACGGCAAACCCGCCGGTGGAGAGCCGGTATGATGCGGCGCGGAGAGATTTAGGGCGAGGGGAGGCAATGCGGGTGCGGGCAAACGAGACTGCCGGACGGCGCGTGCGCGCCGGCATCATTGGGCCGCGTGGCATCGGCACGGTACACTGCGCGGCGCTGCGAAGTATTGGCGTGGAGGTCGTGGCCGTCGCGGCGTCGTCACCCCAAAGCGCCAGAAACCACGCCGCGCGGCTCGGTATTCCCAGGGCGTATGACGATCCCGAGGCGCTGATTCGTGCCGGCGAGGTCGACGCGGTACATATCTGCTCGACAAATAACACGCACGCCGCGCTGAGCCACGCCGCTCTGGCGGCGGGCAAGCACGTCATTTGCGAGAAGCCGCTCGCCACATCGCCGGCGGATGCCTGGAAGCTCGCGCATGCGGCGGCACAATCGGGATTGGTACACGCCGTATGTTATGTCTATCGGTATTTCACGCTGCCGAGACTCCTGCGCGCCTGGAACGCCGCCGGCAAGCTGGGCCGGGTGCATCTCATACGGGGCGCGTTTTTGCTCGACGAAATTCTATTGCAGAACGACCCGCAACACTGGATGTTCGATCCGGCGCGTATCGGCCCCTCGCTCTCGTTTGCCGATATCGGCGTGCACTGGTGGGATCTGGTGGAGTTCGTCAGCGGCCAGCGCGTCGTGGAGGTCGTTTGCGCCAAGCAGGCGGTGCGGACCACGAACGATCTCAGCGACGATAGCGATGCCATATTGCTGCGGCTGGATGGGGGGGCGATCGCCACGGCCGCCATCGGGCAGGTGGCCCCCGGCCACGTCGATACACTATCGCTCGAGTTAATCGGGACCAAAGCCAGCGCGGCATGGGACCAGCACAGCGCGGATAACCTGTGGTTTGCCCCACTTGCCCAAACGCCCGAGACCGTGCTACGTTCGTCCATCGACGCCGGCACGCTCCACGGCACGGCACACGCACTGCCGGCCGGTAAGACAGAAGATTCCGCGGACGCGTTCCGCAATATGATGGCCGATGTCTATGCGCCAATCCGCGGCGGCGCTGCCGATCCCTACCCTTCGTTCGCCGACGGCGCGCGCGGCGTGGATATCCTGGCGGCCGTGCTGCGCAGCGCGGACGAGCACCGCTGGGTGGCGGTCGGGGACGATCGCGGCGGAGACAGGGAGACAGATACTTGATCGATCGGAAACGGGTCTGTGAGCATTGAGTAGGTCATTTCCGACGGTGGTCGCGTGGCCGGGCCGCGCCAGGCGGCGAGCCGCGTGAGGAAACAGGGAGATCGCGGCGTGAACCCCATTGTCGAGCGGCGCGCGCGACTGGAGGATGTCGCGCGCCTCGCCGGCGTCTCACCAACCACCGTCTCGCGGGCGCTTCGCGACGACGCGCGCATCAGCGAGAATACGCGCCTGGCGGTACAGCACGCGGCCAACCGGCTCGGCTATATACCGGACGCGCGCGCCAGCAGCCTGCGCGGGCGGGCCACCAGCACCATCGGATTGCTACTCCCAGATGTGGCCGATCCGATGCACAGCCAATTCGCGATGGGTGCGCAGCAGGCTGCCTCGGCCCAGGGCTATACCGTGCTGCTTGCCAACGGCCTCTCCGATCCGTCCCAGGAGCGCCAGGCGCTGCAAGTGTTCACGGCGCAACGGACGGACGGCATCGTGCTGGTAGGGAGCATGTTAAGCCCACAGGAGGCCAGCGCGCTGGTAAGTCCCTGTCCCGTGGTCCACGTCGGCGGCGAGAACGTAAGTCTCGCCGGTAACAGAAACGAGCTGCCGACCGGCACTATTCGCGTCGACGATGTGAGCGGCATAGAGGCCGTGGTCGAACATCTGAAAAGCTGCGGGTACCGGCGCGTCGCCTACGTGAACGGGCCGGACCTGGCGTCGAACGTCACGAGGCGAGATACTGCCCTTCGCTGCCTGGCATCGGCCGGCATCAGCGCCGCGCTATACCCCTATCTCGGCGGCGTGGAAAGCCTCGGCGCCCTCAGCACGATGGTATCGACGCTGATTGCGGATCGACCGCATGCCTTGATCTGCTATGACGACGTGGAAGCATTGGGCATCATGGACGCGCTGCGCGGCCGCGGCATACGGGTACCTGACGATATTGGTATCGTAGGTTTCGACGACATCCCGTTCGCGGGCATTGCCAATCCACGCCTGACGACCGTGGCGCAGCCATCCGAGGAAGTTGGCCGCGGCGCCTTCGGTATGTTGCTCGCGGGGCTCAAGAATGGCGAATTGCCGCCTTCGATCACCCTGCCGGTACGCTTAATTGTGCGGGAAAGCACCGCAACCACGATCGACGGTACCCAATACACGGAGGAGTACGACTCGTGACGCGCACTATCGGCGTAGGCGTGATTGGCATGGGCTGGATGGGTCAGGTGCATAGCCGCGCCTACAACCAGCTTCGCGACCGCTTCCACGACAGCGGCATCGTACCTCGACTGGTGATCTGCTCGGATACGGTGGAGGCGCGGGCCGTGGAAGCACGGGAGCGCTTCGGCTTCGAGAACACTACTATCGACTGGCGCGCGGTGATTGCCCACCCGGACGTCGAGGCCGTGAACCTCACGGCGCCAAATGCCATGCATCTCGAGATGGTACGCGCCGCGGCGGCGGCGAAAAAGCACATTCTATGTGAAAAGCCGGTTGGCCGATTCCCTGAAGAAACGATCGAGGCGTATCACGCCGCGCATGATGCCAGGGTGCTGACGTTGGTCGGCTATAACTACCGTTGGGCGCCGATGGTGCAATATGCCCGCGACGTCATCGCGAGCGGCGAGCTGGGCGCAATCACCCATTATCATGGCCGTTTTCTCAACGGGTACGCGGGCGACGCGCTGGGATTTCTCTCCTGGCGCTTCCTGGCCGAGCAGGGTTTGGGGACATTGGCCGATCTCGGCTCACACGTCATCGACATGGCGCATATGCTGGCCGGCCCAATTGAGCGCCTGGTCGGCAACCGCCATACCTTCATCACCGAGCGGCCCATCCAGCAACCCGGCAGCGGCACGCACTACGATACGGCGACGGGCGACGAGCGGCGCGGCGCGGTGACGAACGAGGACTACTTCAGCGTTATCGCGCGTTTCCGGAACGGCGCCCAGGGCATACTGGAATCGTGCCGGGTGATCAATGGCGCGAAGTGCGACATGTCCTTCGAGGTCCACGGCGTCAGGGGCGCTCTCAAGTGGAACATGGAGCAGATGAACGAGCTGAGGCTGCAGCGCCGTGACGACGCGAATCCGGCCCGTGACGGTTATACGGAACTGCTGAGTGGACCGGCGCATCCTTTCCACAAGCATTTCAATCCTGCCTGGGGCCTGGGCCTGGGTTATGACGATCTCAAGGCGATCGAGGCCCACACATTCCTCACCTCTATTGCCGGCGGTGTCGCCGCGGAGCCAAACTTCAAGTCGGCATGCGACGTGGCGCGGGTCCAGGACGCCATTGTGCGATCCTGGCAGAGCGAGGGCTGGGAATCCGTGGAGTATGACATGCCGGACAGGCAATAGCGGGATTACGAGGTAGCAGCATGTTTCGGGTGGCGAACGCGCCCTGCTCGTGGGGCGTGATCGAGGGCATCGAAGGCGCCGAGGGCCGGCAGGGCCAGTACCGCGGAGTGTTGGATGAGATGCGCGAGACCGGCTACTCCGGCACCGAGCTCGGCGACTGGGGCTTCATGCCGACCGCGCCGGACCAACTGCGCGACGAGTTGCAAGGGCGCGATCTCGCGCTGATCGGCTCCTGGGTCAGCGTCTTCCTGCACGACCAGGCGCGGCACGAGGAAAGCGCCTGGGATGCAGTGCGAACCGCGCGCCAGCTTGCCGCCGTGGGCGGCCCGGAGTGCGTCATCGTGCTGGGGAACGATCCCTATGGCGACCCCATGCGCACCAGGAACGCCGGGCGGATCACGCCGGAAATGGCTATGGACGAGGCGACCTGGACGGTGTTCGCGGCCGGCGCCATGCTCGTGGCGCGCGCGGTGCGAGATCAGACTGGCCTGCGCACCGTGTTCCACCACCATATCGGCACCTGGGTTGAGACGCCGGGTGAGACACGGCGTTTGATGGAGTTGACCGACTCCAACCTGCTCGGGCTGTGCTTTGACACGGGCCACTGCCAGTTCGGCGGTGGGGATCCGGTCAAGCTGGTTGAAGAGTATGGCGAGCGGATCTGGCACGTCCATTTCAAGGATTGCGCGCCGGACATCGCGGCCCGCTCGCGCATCGAACAATGGGACGGCGTGACCTCGGTGGGGCATGGCGTCTTTTGCGAGCTGGGCAAGGGGAGCGTGCCCTTCCGCGCCGTCCGCGACGCGCTGGAGGGTATTGGCTACGGCGGCTGGATCGTGGTCGAGCAGGATGTGCTGCCCGGCATGGGCGCGCCAAAGGAAAGCGCGCAACGGAACAGAGACTACCTGGCGTCAATCGGGCTATAGCGCGACAATCGGCGTGCGCCGAGATCATTCCAGGGCGGGGAGCAAGCAGCATGGACGGCGAATCCCGTAAAGTCAGGATCGGCATGGTCGGCGGTGGCTTCGGCGCCGGCATCGGCGAGAGCCATCGCATCGGCATGCGCCTGGACAACCGCTACGCGCTGCTGGCCGGATCGTTCTCGCGCGACGCGGATCGCTCACGCGCCTTCGGCCTCACGCTCGGCATCGCGCCGGACCGCCTGTACGGCAGCTACCAGGAAATGGCTGAGGCGGAGGCGGCGCGCCCGGACGGTATTGACGTGGTGAGCATCGTCACCACCAATGAGACGCACCACGCGATCGCCAGGGCGTTCCTCGAACGCGGCATCGCAGTGATCTGCGAGAAGCCTCTGACGCCGCGACTCGACGAGGCGATCGATCTCTACCGCCTGGCGCGGGAGAAGCGGGTTGTCTTCGCGCTGGCGCACAACTACTCGGCCTATGCCATGGTGCGCCAGGCCGCGCGCATGGTCCGCGACGGCGCACTGGGCAGGGTACGCATCGTGCAGGCCGAGCACGCCTCGGGCTGGGCCACGGAACGGTTGGAACAGGGCGACCACAAACAGGCTCAGTGGCGCACCGATCCGGCGATCTCGGGTGAGGCACGCGTGGTCTATGACCTGGGCACGCATGCCCACCAACTCCTGCGCTTCGTGACCGGGCTGGAAGTAACGGCGCTTTCGGCGGAAATGAGCACCGTGGTACCCGGCAGGCGCGTGTGGGACAACGCGCAGGTGGCGCTGCGCCTCTCCAACGGGGCCACGGGCTCGCTCTGGGCGTGCATGGCGGCCACCGGTCAAGAACACGGACTGCGCATCCGCGTTTTCGGCGAGCTGGCAAGCCTGGAGTGGCGGCACGAGGATCCGCACCACCTTGCCGTTCGTTACCTCGACGGATCTACGCGTATCCTTGCCCAGGGTGGGGCCGGACTGTCCGATGACGCGGCGCGCGTCACCAGGGCGGGGCTGGGCCACCCGGAAGGCTTTCTTGAATCCTTCGCCAACCTGTATTCTGATGTGGCGGAAGCGCTGTTGTCGCGGAGAGACGGCAAGCCTGTGCCGGTCAGGGATCCTGGCTATCCAACCGCCTGGGACGGGGTCATGGGCATCCGCTTCGTGGAATCGGTAGTCGCGTCGCACGAAGCGGGCGGTCGCTGGACGGACGCCACCGTGGATATATGATTGGGGGGCGACAATGATCCGCATGGCGTTACTCGGCGGCGGCTTCATCGGCAGCGTTCACGCGCGCAATCTCGCCGCGCACCCAGATATAGACTTTGCCCTGGTCTATGACACCGACGCGACGCGCGCGGCGGCCGTGGCCGGCCGGCACGGCGCGCGAATGGCGCCGGACCTGGACACGATCTTTGCTTCGAGCGAGATTGACGCGGTGCTCATTGCCTCCTCCACGAATACGCACGCCGACTACCTGGAGCGAGCCGCCGCGTCCGGCAAGGCCGTATTTTGCGAGAAGCCGATCGATTTACGCATCGATCGCGTGCGCGCCGCCGTGGCCGCCGCTCAAGCGGCCGGCATTCCCGCGATGGTGGACTTCAACCGCCGTTTTGATACCAACCATGGCGCATTGCGCGCCAGCGCGGCCAGGGGCGAGATTGGGACTATCGAGCTCATCCAGATGACCACGCGCGGGCCGGCCGTGCCGCCGATTGAATACATCAAGGTCTCGGGCGGGCAGATGCGCGATCAGACCATCCACTTCTTCGACCTCCTGCGGTGGATTACCGGGGACGAGCCGATCGAGGTCCATGTGATGGGCGCCGCGCTTACCGACCCGCGGGTAGGAGAGGCCGGCGACGTGGATACGTCCATCGCCCTGCTGCGCATGCGCGGCGGCGCGCTGTGCCAGATCGATAGCGCCCGCCGCACGGCCTACGGCTACGACGAGCGTATAGAGGTTTTCGGCTCCAAAGGCATGGTCGAATCATGTCGCCAGCGCTTCCGCGGCGTGTCCCGCTATAGGGGCGACACCATAGTCGATGACGGCATGCACCCAGGCTGGTTCGAGCGGATGGAAGAGAGCTACGTCCACGCGCTCAATGCGTTCGTGCGCGCCCTGCGGTCTGGCGAGGCGCCCGAACCGTCGCTGGACGAC
>JANWHV010000272.1 GCA_025450255.1 Chloroflexota bacterium
ACGCCTTTACGCGAGAGGCCGCCGCCATCGTCGATGCCGCGCGCCGTGGCCTCCCCGCTCCCGTGCCGTCGTGCCCCGGCTGGTCGGTCGCGGCGCTGCTGACACACCTTACCGCCGACGTGTATGCACCGCGTGTACGGCTCTTCATGGCGCTGCCGGATGATGCTCGGATCGAGTCATTCGCGGATCTCGCCTTGCCGGCACGTTTCGAGGCGTGGGTTGAGGGCGACCGCTCGGATCCCGATCTGGCGCCGGACGGGCTAATCGAGCTGTATGAGTCCACGGCCGCGGCCCTCGCGTCTCTGTTGAGCGCCGCCGATCCGCGCCAGCCAATCAGGACCTGGTGGGCGCCGCAACAGAACGCGGCATTCTTGCAGCGGCGTATGGCGCTGGAAACCGCCCTGCACCGTTGGGATGCTCAACTGGCGCACGACATGACTACACCTATCGAATCCGAGCTTGCCGCCGACGGCGTTGACGAGACACTGGATGTGATGGTGCCGGCCAGGCGTGGTTGGGCGGAGCATCCGATCCCCGGCAACGGCGAAAGCTATCATCTCCACCGTACGGACGGCGCCGGGGAGTGGGTCGTTCGTTTCGAGCCCGCCGGTCCAGTCATCAGCCGCGAGCACGCCAAATGCGATATCGCGCTGCGGGGCAATGCCTCGGACCTCTTCTTGTTTCTCTGGCAACGCATCCCGGCGGCGCGACTCGACGTCCTCGGCGACGCGTCACTGGTCGACCGCTATTTCGAGTTGGTGCCTCCTGACTAAATCGCTAGCCACGCGCCAGCAACGCCAACACATCCTCGCGAAGTGGCATGGACGTCTGCGCTCCCTTGCGCGTGGTCGACAGCGCGGCGGCTGCATTGGCGAACCGAACGGCGTCACCTAATGCCGCGCCGCTCGCCAGTCTGGCCGCCAAGGCACCCGCCAGGCAATCTCCCGCCGCCGTGGTGTCCACCGTAGCGACGTGGATGCCCGGCACGTGATACCAGGCGTCCTGATCGAGCACGACGACTCCGTCAGGGCCCAATTTGACCAGCACGGATGCCGGACCTCGCTCGTGCAGCCGCGCGGCGATGCGCGACGCACTGCCCACGTCGACGCGCCCATTATGACCCACCAGCCGCGCGGCCTCGCCTTCGTTTGGCGTCAGGATGTCGATATGTCGCAGCAGGTCGTCTGGAAGCGGCTGCACGGGCGCCGGATCCAGAATAACGCGCATTTCGCGCGCTTTCGCCAGCCGAGCCGCTGCTTGCACGGTGGCCAGCGGCAGCTCGAGTTGCAGCAGCATAAGCCGCGCTCCAGGAAGCCCTTCCAGTGCCATTTCCACGTCGCTTGGCGTCACCAGCGCGTTAGCGCCAGGCACCACGACAATGCTGTTCTCGCCCGCTTCCGCGACCTGGATGATAGCCACGCCGCTCCGCTCGCCACGCGCGAGGACGGACCCGATGTCGACACCGCTTTGCTCCAGCGACGCTCGGAGGGCGGCGCCATACGAATCGGCGCCGACGCATCCAACCATCGCCACGCCGGCTCCTAACCGGCCGGCGGCGACCGCCTGATTCGCGCCTTTCCCGCCCGGTGACTCGCGTAACTCACTGCCCAGAATCGTTTCCCCTGGCGAGGGCACGCGTGGGCAGCGGACCGCGAGATCCATATTGATACTGCCGACCACCACGATTGTGCAGTCTCTTTGCCGCGTCACCTTAACTCCGATCTCGCGTGAAGTATCTCGCCGGGCTTTCACCTTCGTGGTAGACATGTCCACCATCCTCGAGCAGATCGAGATGGCCTAGCACCTCGGAAAGTCCCAGGAATAATTGTCCCGCCGGCAGGCCGGGGAAAAGTACATAGGCAAGCTCGCGCGCGGTCTGGCCGCCGATGTCCAGCGCATCGAGCAATCGCTTCGCCCGCTCGTCCTGACCGTGCAGGCGACGTTCTATCAACTCCGCGTGCCCGGCGAAGCTGGGTCCGTGGCCAGGCAGGATAATCGATAGATCGAGCGCGGCCAGGCGCGACAGCGAACGCCGATACAAGGGCAAACTGGGATGCCGCCGGCCTTCGCCGTCATAGCCGGGCTCCGCAAGCGCGTTTGACGAGATCCTGTGCAGGAGCGTGTCGCCGATAAGGCATACGCCGTCTCTCCTGATCAGGCTGATCGAACTGCCGGCATGGCCTGGAGTTTCATGGATCCGCCACCGCTCGCCACCAAGATCCACCGCGTCTCCCTCGACCAATGGGCGCGTGACGCGCGCGTGGCCGGCGCTGTCGACATTATCCACCAACCTGGTCGTCGTCTCCGTCATCGGGATAGGGGCATCACAATAGTGGTACAGCCAGGAGAAAAACGTGGTCTGGCAGGCAACGTCCTCCGCGTCGCCGGCAAGCCAGAAATCGTTCCGCGGATGTCCCAGCAGCACTGCCCTGGTTTCACGGCGCAACCAGCCCAGGCCGCCGGCGTGATCGGGATGGTGGTGCGTCAGCACAATCACATCGAGGTCGGCCAGCCGGATCCTCCGATCCTGGAGGCCCTGTCGCAGTACCTGTTCGGCCTCAGCGCTTGCCGGCCCGCAATCGACCAGCGCGGGTGACGCGCCCTCTATGAGATAGCAGTTGACCGGTCCTACCGGATACGGCGTCGGTACCGCGATGCAGTGTATATGCTCGAGGTCAGGCGGCTCGCTCATGCGTGCAGTGTATCCGCTCCAATCTCACACCGCTGTCGTCATTGATAACCAGGGATGCATGGAAAGTGGCATGCTATACTGACGGTGCCCGAACAGAATACCGGGGTGTAAACCCGCCGGTCAGCAAAGTGGACGCTACCATAAGTACGAACCAGACACCGGGCGACGGCATCAAGTGCCCTAACTGCAATACCGTCAACCCCCCCGGCACGAACGTCTGTACGCGGTGTGGAAGGCCATTGCCCGGCACGGAGGCCTCCGCCCCGCCAGGCGGCCGGACCCAGATTATCAGACCGGCCAGTTCGGGCGCGGCGGCACGCCCGCATCTTGTGGCGCCGCACGATCTTGACCTCGGCTCCGTACGCGAGGCTGGGTCGGTGCGTGGCAAGCTGCGCGTCGCCAATAATGGCACATCGCTGCTGACCGGAACCGTCAAGGTGGCGCCTAACGCTCCCTGGATCCATATCCTGGGCACGGGCGAGGTATATTGCGCCGCCGGCGCGGTCGAGTCCGTCGAGATCCAGGCCAGTATCGCGGACATGCAAAGCGGCACATATACGGGCGCCATCTCGCTCGACACTGACGGCGGGCAAGCCACTATACGTGTCACCGTGACCGTGCAACGAGAGTCCTCGGCGCCGGCCATCGTCGCCGCCGTCGTGACCGCGATCATAGTTTTGGCGCTTGCCGGTCTGGTCTACGCCACGAATGGTGGGAAACTGCCGTTTGTAGCGACCGCGGCAACGGTGACGACGACCAGCACGCCAACCCTTCTACCGACGAATACGCCTCGACCGACCTTGACTCCAGTGCCCACCAACTCGCCCGCCCCCACGGCAACCACCGTCGACGTTGCCGCGACGGCGACCGCGCAAGCGGAACAAGCGCATCTCGCCCAGCAACTCGTCGCGAACGCGCGCGCCACGGCCACGGCCCTCGCCGCCGATCTCAACGCCACGGGCACGGCAGTCGCCGCGAACCAGGCGCCCGGCGCCAGCGCCGCGCGCGTGGCAATCCAGGCGGCGGTGAATAACTTCCTCCTGGTCCGCACGCGCGCCTTGTCGACGGGAGACGGCAGCCAGTTGCCCGCCGTCTCCACGGGACCGGAATTGGCCAGCCTGCAAAAGCAATTAGCCGATCTAGCGCGGGCGGGCGAGCACACTAAAATCGTGAGCGTGTACCAGCCTGTATGGGACTCAATCGTGCTCAAAGGCGCCGACCGCGCGGACGCAACGCTTACCAAACACGAGGATGAACTTGCAATCCGTGTGAGCACGGGCCTGCCGGACGACGCGGATCCGACCTATAAAGGCACGCGCCACACGCTGCGCAACCAGCGGTTCGGCGTTACCTACAACATGATTCTGGTGAATGGCGCGTGGCTGGTCGAGGGTGCGACCGTACCCCAGCCATTGCCGACGCCGGAACCCGATTTGCTGCCTCCCCCTGGGCAGGGCCCGCCTGGCGCTGAAGGCACCGCGACACCGGTGCCGACGGTCGCGCCGACCTCAAACGAGCTGACCATCGAGCAGGTGGTAAGCCAATCGCTGCCAAGCGTGCTTCGCATCACCGGAAACATCGCCAATAACCAGCAAAGCACGGGGACGGGTTTCGTGGTCCAGACATCTGGAGACTACGCCTATGTGGTGACCAATGACCATGTGGTAAATGGCGCCACCGATATCGTATTGTCCACGCAGACAAGCGGCCCGCTCCCCGCCGTAAGCGTTCAAGAAGATACGGCGGACGATCTCGCCGTGATCAAGATCGCCCAACCCTCCGAGCCCCTGCCCGCCTTGACCTGGGGGCAGTCAGAAGGCGCCAAGCTTGGTGAAAACGTGGTGGCTATCGGCTTCGCCCTGGGGCTGAAGGGTGAGCCCACAATCAGTAACGGCATTATCTCGGCGTTGCACCGCGATGTCGGGCAGCGTTGGCTGTATCTCCAGCACACGGCGCCGATCAACCACGGCAACAGCGGCGGCCCGTTGCTGGACTTGCAGGGAACGGTGATCGGCATTAATACCCTGCTCGACGAAAACGCCCAGAGCGTGTATTTCGCCATCCCCGCCGACAGAGCGAAACAAAAGGTTACCGATCTGATCGGGGCCATGCCGTAGGAGGACGGGCAGGTATGCGTATTGGGCTCCTTGGCCCTATTTCCTGGCGTATTCCGCCGGTACATTACGGCGGCTGGGAGCTTGTCGTACACCATCTCGCCGAGGGACTGGTCCGGCGTGGCCACGACGTCACCCTGTTCGCCAGTGGCGACTCCATCACCGCCGCGCGATTGGTGAGCGTCACCCCGCGGCCGCTCTCGGTCGATCGCGCGCTCGGCCAGTATGCGAGGGCCTACGAGAGCCTGCACGCCGCCGCCGCGCTCGCCTTGGCCGGTGGGTTTGATGTGCTACACAACAATCTTGGCTGTTATCCCGTCGCGTATTCCGCGCTCTGCGCGGCGCCGATGGTCACGACACTACACGGCTCCGGCGCCGAGGCGGATAGCAAGCTGATTTACACCTCATTCCCGCAAGGCCCATACGTCTCCATTAGCGACGCCGAGCGTGCCCTGATCCCGGACCTGCGCTATGCCGCGACCATCTATAACGGCATCGATCCAGGCCAGTTTGAGTTCTCAGGTAAACCAGGTGACTATCTGCTCGTGGTGGGGCGTATGTCGCCCGATAAAGGCATTCACCTGGCAATCGACGTGGCCCGCCGCGCGAATGTGCCGCTGGTGCTTGCCGGCATCGTGCCCCCAGAAAACGAGACGTATTTTCGCGACGAAATAGAGCCCCATCTGGGCGATGACGTGCGCTTTGTGGGGCCGGTAGACCTGGAACGGAAATCCCGGCTGTACGGCGGCGCGTTGGCCTTTCTGCACCTCGTCACCTATGAGGAGGCGTTTGGCCTGACCATGGTAGAGGCGATGGCCTGCGGTTGCCCGGTGATTGCGTTTCGGCGGGGATCCGTCCCCGAAGTGGTGGCCGACACCGAAACCGGTTTCATAACGACCGATGTCGACGATGCCGCGCGGGCCGTCGCCAGGATTCGCCAACTTGACCGGGCCGCGTGTCGCGCGCGTGTGTCCTACCGGTTCTCGGTTGAGCGAATGTTGGACGGGTACGTGGCCGTGTATCGCGAGGCCGCCGGCATTGCCGCCGGCGGATAACAACCGCGACTGCGGTACACTTTGTCTATGCGAAATGACGATGCGTCTGACCTGGCCCGCCGGCCTGTCCTCGGCAGCGGTCGTCCCGCTACGTTGGTCGATGTGGCCTCCGCGGCCAGGGTGTCGATTGCCACCGCGTCGCGTGCCATAACTGGCCGGCGCTATGTGCGGGACGAGACGCGGGCGCAGGTACTTCTGGCGGCCGAGCAGCTCAACTTCCGCCCGTCCTCTCTGGCGCGCGGCTTCCGGGCGCAGCGCAGTCTCACTATCGGCATGATCGTACCCGACATTTCGAGCCCGTTCTATGCCGCCGCGCTCCGCGGCGCGCAGCACGTGCTGAGGCGCCAGGGGTACACGGTATTGATCTGCGATACAGAGGAACAGCCGCATCGCGAGCGCGAGGCCCTCGACCTCTTGATGGGTCAGCGTGTCGCTGGATTGATTTTGGCCTCGGTGATAACCGATCGTACCGGCGTCAGCCAGTTCCTCGGCCATCAATCGATGGCGCTCGTCGCCATCGATAACCGTCTCGACGGCCAGGTTGCCGATACCGTTCTGGTGGATAATGTAGCGGGCGCCGGCCTCCTTCCAAAGCTTCAGATCGAGAACGGCCACCCGCGGATCGGCCATATCGCCGGGATCCTCGCCGAGACCAGCGGCGCCGACCGGCTGGTCGGCTACAAACAGGCCCTCGGCGCGGCGGGTATTTCCTTCGTGCCGGAATTGGTTGCCGAGGGAGACTGGACTGAGTCCGGCGGCTACGAGCAGGTGACGCGACTACTCGCAATCGACAGCCCCCCGACCGCGCTGATGATCGCCGGTAGCTTGATGGCGGTCGGCGCGCTGTTGGCGCTCCGCGACCAGGCCGTTCCCGTCCCCGGCAAAATGGCCGTCTGCTGTTTTGACGACGTGCCCTGGGCTCCCCTGATCGAGCCGCCGCTGACCGCACTGGGACGTCAGGACTATGCCCTTGGCGCCAAAGCGGCGGAACTGATCCTCGATCAACTTGGCGGCCATGGCGCGCGCGCCGGCCGCGATCATCTCTTGCCCATGTCGTTGGTCGCCAGACGGTCGTGCGGATGCGGTCACTGAACTGAACCGCCGCTCAGTGCGTTTGCACGAGAATGACTGGGTTCCCACCCAGCACATAGTCTTTCGGGTCATGCGGGTTCGTATTACCGGTGGATGGCGCCAGGTTAAACGTGTAGTGTCCGGATTTCGCCGCGGCGCTCCTACTCGTCCCCAATTTGTCATACACCAGCGCCGACGTCGCCAGGGCCGCGATAGACACCGACCCTGCCTTCGGGCTCTGGTCCCAGGCCACGGTTATCGTGGCACCGGGCTTGGTCAAGGTCACCGTATATACGTCGGTCTTCGGCTCGATCGCCAATTTCCCGCCCGTGACGCCCGCGAACAAGCGCGTCGTGGCGCGATACGCCCAATACACGGGCCGCATTGTTTTGTCGTTCCGCATCAATCCAAACGGCTCGCCGCCTGCTATGAAATCCGTGCCGTCAATCATGCGATTTACTTCGATGCGTTGTATGCCAAGCGCCAGGGCGACAGAGAATGCCTCCGGAATGTACGCCGCTTGGTCGTCCAGAGTCGCGTAGAAATTGGTTGGAGGATAGCGTCGCACGGGATCGTCGTACGGGACCACGTTTGTCTCGCCAATCCAGAGCGGCTTGCTCAGGCCGTGCTTTGCCATCATCTTCCTGTACAGCGCTATTATCGGCGCGAAGTCGCTTGAGCGACTGTACAAATGGATATTGGCGGCATCGAAATACGCGTGGTTCGCCGCCGCATCGGGCTCGTGGGTCAGGTCGCCGAGCAGCTTGTCGAAAAACGCGCCGTAGTCGTACCAGTATGGGTCGCCAAAGAGAATGATTTTGGCGTTTGGATTCGCCTTACGCGCCGCGAGATACGCCACCTTGACCAATTGCGCGTAGTCCGCCACCGATCCCTTCCAGGTGGCGAACTGCCCGCTCGGTATGTTCACCTCGTTCCACAGGATCCAATCGTCGATACGACCCGCGTATCGATGAGCCATCAGTGAAACGAAATGCCCCCAGTAGTTGTTCGGGTCGTCGTATGGCAGATAGAGGCCCTTTGGTATCGACGACCCATGCTGGCTTGGGTTCGCCGCCGCCCAGTCTGGTGTGTTGATCAACTCACCAACCACTTGGCGGCCGGCGGCAAGCTCCTTGGTGATGAAATGGTCGCGGCCGGTGGCAAAAAAATTGAAGGAATTGGGTCCACCGGGTTGCAGCGCTTTCCACCAAAGTGTCACCCGCTCCCAGCCGACGCCAATCTCGGTCGCCTGGGTTGGCTCGCGCCAGGCATCGACCACGCCAAAGCGTGGGTCGACCGTGGTCCGTGGGAGCGCCGGCGCCGCGTGAGCCGGCCGTGCCGAGGGCACGCCGCTTACCACCAACACGAGGCCGAGCCCGATAGCGCCGAGGCGCCCTAAATACCGTGAAACGGAATACCCAGTTCCGGTTACCGGTTTCATGCGCTACCTCATCACTCACGCTATCGATGCAGTATCATGTTGGACTCGAGGATGACGCCGTGCAATGGCAATTTCATGCTACGGTAGGCTGTGAGAGCCAGAGGCGGTCATTCCCTCGCGGCGCCGTTACACGTTCAGCAGGTCGTCGCGGAGGGCCGCCGCGACACGCTCAATGTCCGGCGAAAGCGACCGGTCCTGAGTCAATCGCGGCACGATCCCGCGTACGCGGCTGATGGCCTCCTCGATGCGTGGACCGCTTCGGAGCGGACGGCGACACTCAATTGCTTGCGCGGCGCACATCGTCTCAATCGCCACCACGCGCAAGCCGTTTTCCACTACCCTTCTTGCCTTCCAGGCCGCGGTCGCGCCCATGCTGTTGAAGTCCTCGGTACCGGCCGAGGTGGGGATGGAGTCGGCGCTCGCCGGGTGCGCGAGAACTTTGTTCTCGTTTACCAGCGCGGCGGCCACATACTGGGCAATCATGAACCCCGATCCCAGGCCCGGCGTCTCGGTCAGGAACACGGGTAGGGCGGCGTCGCCTTCCCACGTACTGAGCAGCGCATACGTTCGCCGCTCGCTGAACGAGGCGAGCTGCGTCAATGCTATAGCCAGAAAATCAAGCGCCAGCGCCAACGGCTGGCCGTGAAAGTTTCCCCCGGAAAGAATAACGCCATCGTCGGGAAAGCACAACGGATTGTCGGTGACGGCGCCAAGCTCGATCGTCATCACCTGGCGGCCATAGCCTATCGCGTCGCGTACGGCGCCGATTACCTGGGGTATACAGCGGAGACTGTACGGATCCTGAACGCGCGTGCAGCCTTCATGGCTCGCGCGAATCTCGCTCCCTGCCAGCAGTGACAGGACTCTTGCTGCCGTAGCGGTTTGGCCGGGATGCGCGCGAAGGGCGTGGATTCGCGGGTCCAGCGCCACGTCAGTGCCCTTCAGCGCGTCGAGGCTGGCCGCGGCCGCCGTTTCCGACGCCGTCACCAGCCGTTCGCCATCGTAGACCGCCAGGCAACCAGCGGCACACATCAGGTGCGTGCCGTTGATCAAGGCGAGACCTTCCTTTGCCTGCAGCGTGAGAGGCTGGAGATCCGCGCGTCGTAACGCCTCCGCTCCAGATAGTCTCTCCCCCTGGTATATGGCATCGCCCTCGCCAATGAGCACCAATGCGAGATGCGCGAGCGGCGCCAGATCACCACTGGCGCCCACCGATCCCTGCGAGGGAATTACTGGGTGAACGCCGGCGTTCAACAGTCCGATCAACCCCTCCACCAATTCCGGCCGCGCGCCAGAGTGGCCGCGCGCGAGACTCGCCGCCGCGATGCACATCATCGCCCGCGCCATGTCGCGGTCAAGGGGCTCGCCGACGCCCGCGGCGTGGCTTCTCACCAGATTCCGCTGTAGGTCCAAGAGCTGCTCGCGTGATACACGTACCCTGGCGAGGCTGCCGAAACCGGTATTGATGCCATAGACGGTGGTGCCATGCTCGACAATGCCGTCGATCTGGGAGCGACTCTGAGCCAGATTCGCCGCGGCGGCCCGGTCGAGGGTTACGGCGCGGCCGCCGCGAGCAACCTCCAGCACGGTTTCGATAGTGAGAGGCGCGCCAGTGAGTACCAGAGGTTGTGCGTTCGGGCCGTCAAGAGCCGGAGTGATCACCCTGTCACCTCTTCACGATCGCTGTCCGGTCGCCCTTTGACCGGCGACGCCGGCGAACGGATATGTGCCTGGCCAACATGGTCCTGATCAGGTGTTCGCGCGCGGCCCTCCCGAAAGCTGCTGCAGAACAATGCACAGTATGTCATACTAGACGCTGTGCCGGCACTTGTCGTAGGTTGACTAAGGTCGGGGTGTGCAGTAGGATTGCATTACCCAGGCGTTAGTAAAGTTTCATGGAGGAACCTGGATGCCCGACAAAACGCAGTTTCCCGTCGCCTCGTTGGTTGGCGCGGCTCGAGTTCGCTTCGCGGTCATCGTGGCGCTAGTGGGCATTCTCGTTTGCCAGGCCGCCGCTCCGGCCAGCGTCGCCGCCGATACTACGGGTGGTGGTACCATTCATCCCGGTTGTGGGTCAAAGGCATCGGCCTCGTTTAAGAAGGACATCATACTGGACGGCAAGAAGCGAGTGGAGCGCACGACATTCCAGGGTTCATGCCGGCGAGGCCACGAGAACATTACGTACAACATCACCAGGATCACCGGGAAGGGCATTACATTCACGGTCGGTGGTGTCGACAAGTCAGGCAAGAGCATCTGCAAGAGTCCCGACAAGGGTGGTTCGTCTTTTACCTTGGGACAGTACCCAATCGATTTTGCCGGCCAACCGGCCCCTCCTAAATACCAGCTTCAGGAGTTCGACTTCGCCTCCGGTAAGTTCGTCAACGTCTTCCAGTCGAACGGAAAGCCCCTCCAGAAGATCTCGGACTGCGGCTTGTACCGCTACGTCCCCAAGGGCACGAGCGGAGACTAGCATTTAAGACTCACGCATCCAGTTCGCGATACCACGGCACGGGGATTCTTTCCCGTGCCGTGGTATCTTTTTTTGGCGGTCAATACCAAATAAGGGTCATCGATGCCCTCTCGTCGGGCATGAACAGTCTTCCCAGGTCGTCGGCACCCCGGCCCGTGCAGCTCCCGATAAAGACGCCTGCGGCTTTCGACGCGGCCGGTCCAAGCGCATGTCAAGCGTAGCGAAAGCTTC
>JANWHV010000273.1 GCA_025450255.1 Chloroflexota bacterium
CGCGCGGCCCACGCCTCGCAGACGGCTACTTCAACACGCAGCCAGGCGTCGAACTTCCCTGCCTCGGACCAGATCGCCGCCATTTCTGGGCGGCTATAACGCTCGATCACGATCGCTCCTTCATGGGCCTCGCCGGCAGAACCACCCGCGTTTCATTCTCGATGGCGCGAGCCAACGCCTCTGGCGCGGACCGCGGTCCGCGCCCCCACGCCCTATCAGCCAGTGTACAGGACGGCGGTCTCCCGTTCCCTGGCGCGATCGTTGCGACACGTGGGCGAATGACCGCTACCCAGAAGAAAATGTGACAAACGAGGCAGGTTCGGATACCTGCCTCGTTTGTCACAAGAGATACTCTGCGTGGTCGGGTTTGGGCGGGGCAAAACCAGATCCGTCGTGGGGTGACGACCCCTGACGACACGCCCGTGTCTTACGCCAGGTACTTGGGGATACTCCCGGTTTCCCGAGCGACTGACGGCCGTATTACCAGTTGACGGACCAGCTTGGCGCCGCTATTTCCGTTCCCATGTGCCGCTCCTCTTGCGCTATGCGCTTTGACCGGAAGCCGTGGGCTGCTCCTGGTTCGCTTCCGCGTCTCTACACCTCAACCATAGAACAGTTCCGGCGGGCTCACAGCACCCAGAAGGGGGCCTTTGTTTCTTACTCGAACGGGTACCTTGAGCGGGGTATTAGCCTGCCAGACGCGCCGAACAGCGTCTCCAATCCTCTATTTTGGTTGTTCTGAGCCCCGCGCTGGTGTACACTAGCGCAGGTTTGTCCCTCCCCTGACGTGGAGGTCTTGCGCGGCCATTCTTCCTGAGATCGCTCTAACCTTTGGATTCCGGCTAGAAACCTTGACGCAGCAGATCCGTTTCTCCGTATGCCGCCGCGGCGCCGGCAATGCATAGCCCGCTGGCCGGCTTGTCTCCCCGGCGGCGTCTGGCTGTCATTGCGGTAGTTGCCTGTGCCTGTCTGGCCCTGGGCCTGGGTGTGCTGAAAGCCGCCTCTATCCACAAGCAATCCGCTTTGCGGGCCACGGCGGCTCCGACAAGCACCGGTACGGCGACGCTCAGGCCGGCGCCGACTCGCGCCGTGGCCTCGGCTACCGGGCCCGATCCCCCCTCGCCCGCGCCAAGCGCCACGGCGACGCCCGTGCCCACCGCTACCCTCCCCGCTATCAACGGCGTGGCGGCGCGGCCGCACCTCTACCAGCGCGCGATGTCCGCCGATCTCACCCTTGGCGGCCCGCAAGCCCCGCAACCCAAGAACGCCAAGAAGCTTGTTTATAAGCCGGATCCCAAATACACAGCCGAGGATACCTTGACGGATACCGGGCCTGGGCCGCCTGGCCCATTGAGCGGCCTGCCCACGCTCCCCGCATTGGCGAATCGCCGCCCCGTGGCCGTCGTGATCGATAACTACGATCCTGATGCCCGTCCCCAGGCCGGCCTGAACCGGGCGAGCGTGGTGTTCGAGACGGTCGCGGAGGGTGGAATTACCCGCTTTATGGCGATATACCTGGAGAAAGACGCGCCAATCATTGGGCCCGTGCGCAGCGCGCGCATCTACTTCGATTCCTGGGCCGCCGGCCTCAACGCGATTTATGGGCACGCGGGCGGCAACAATGACGCGCTGGCCGAAATCCCTTCGCTCAGCCCTATCGCCAACGTGGACGGCTTGATGTCGTCCGGTTACTGGCGCTCGTGGGACCGGGCGGCGCCGCATAATCTGTACACCTCCAGTACGGGCGTACGCGCCGCCGCCGGCGAGAGCGGCGCGGGGGACGTGCCGCCATACCTGCTCCACAAGCGGCCGCTGCCGGCCAAGCTGCGTCCCACCGGCGGCACGTTGACCATTGGGTTCTCGGGGCCGGAATACAACGTGCAGTACAAATACGACCCGAAGTGCAATTGCTACCCGCGCTCCATGAACGGCTATCCGCATGTCGATTCCGTCTCATTGCGCCAGATTGCGCCAAGCAACGTGGTGGTGCTCTATGCCGGTGTCGTACCCGACCGCAACAGCGATACGCCGGGCAGTGTCGAAGTGCAAACGCGGGGCATCGGCAAGGCGCTCTATTTCCGCGATGGAAAGATGCTGCAGGGCTATTGGGAGAAGGGAGCGGCGTCCGATCCATTGCTGCTGCTGGATCTGAAATACCAACCGGTGGCTCTGAACCCAGGCCAGACCTGGTTTGAGGCGGTGCCAATCGGCAATGGAGTATACTGGACTCCCCAATGAGGCCCTGGCTTGCGGCCCTCCTGGCCGTGGGGTTGCCTGGACTGCCGGCCGCGGCCGCGTCGCCCACGAAGAATCTTCCGACCGCCGTCGTATTGGATCGACCACGGACCGAGCCCTCGGTGGCCATCGATCCTCGCAATGCGCGTCTGATTGTCGTGGCCGTAAACCCAACCTACCGCTACAACGCGCGTGGTCAGGAACCGGTAGGCATATTCGTCAGTCGTGATGGCGGGAAAAGCTGGGCGGCGCACGACGCGCCGGCGATCGCGCCCTATGCCGTTGCCTCCGATCCCTCTGTCTCCTTCGCCCCCTCCGGCACGCTCTACGTCGCCTATGAGGCTGTGTCAGACGGTTTCTGTGGCGGCGCCAGTCGCACGGCGGTGCTGGTCACGCATTCCACGGATCAGGGACGTCACTTCTCGCCGCCGGTCGTCGTCGATAGCAATGCCGACAACGATAAGCCATATATGACGGCGGCCGCGGCGCCTGGTGGGAAGGGAGACGCTGTGTACGTGGCGTGGATCCGCTTCGGCTCCAACGGCGCGCGCATTGCCTTTGCCCGCTCCCTCGACGGCGGGCGCGGCTTCACGGCGGCAAGCGTGCTCTCCAGCGGCCCTGGCGTGGATATCGCGCCGCAGCTTGCCGCCCTGCCTGACGGACGTGTCTATGTCGGTTGGGTGTCCGCCGCTACCCTGCCAGGATCAACGCCGGCACGCCAGTGGCTGGAAACGCGGGCCTCGCCGGACGGCGGCGCGCACTTTGGCGCCGTGGGACGGACGCCAAGCTATTGGGGCTTGCCGGGATTGGAGCAGCCGGGCAGCCTCCGCCTATTCAATGGCCCCTCACTGGCGGCGGATCCGCGTCACCTCTATTTGGCGTGGTCTCAGGCGCGGGTCTCGGCGGGGACCACCGTGCGCGCCGCCGGCACGACCCGCGCCGATATCGTTTTGAGCCAATCCACCGACGGTGGCCTGCACTGGGGCGCGCCGGTAATCGTAAACGATAGCGACCGCGGCGATCGCTTCGAGCCTCAAGTAGTCGTGGCCGGTGATGGTACCGCGCTTGTCGTCTTCTACGATCGGCGCCGCGACGGCAAGGATCTTGATATTGAGCTGGCCGCCGTGCGCGATACCGGCTGGGGATCGCGGGTGGGGAAGAATACACGCCTTACCGCCGCGCCCGCTCCCCTCGCCGCAATCCCCTTTATCCCAGCCGGCAGTCCGTGCCTCGCGCAGGGACGGTTCTTCGGTGACTATATTGGCCTGGCCGCGCGCGGCAATCATGTTGCCGTAGCCTGGACGGGAAGCGAGAGCGCGTTCGCGGGTCAGACCGACGCGCGCTTCATGGCGATTACGCTAGCGGCCGTCGCCAACGACTGAGTCTTCTTTTTCGCCGCTGCCCTATCGGGATGGAACATTGCCGCCGTTCCCGCGGGCAATTTCATTGCACGATACGAGATAATTGCCGCGAACCGGCCGCCATAGTGTCCGATATTACTTGTGCAGATAGCCGTTTTAGAGCAATTTAGACCGCGATTGGTGGGAAAAGGCGCTTGCCGCCATGCCACAAATTGGCCGGGCCGCGATCTCGACATGTGGACAGCCTCGTGGTACGGTATGAGCGTTCCCCCCCGTCTCTAGTGTGCCTGCAGGGAGGCGCTCTATGGCTACGCTGTCCAAACCCGAGATCACGCTATCGTTGCTTGTCAATATTGAGGCCACCGGCGGCCGGTATAGAGCGTTATGTCCTGCTATCGACGTCGTTAGCGCCGGCCGCAGTATCGACGAGGCCCTGACCAATATCAACGAAGCAGTTGAAACGCGTCTCGAGGATTGGGCGGAAAAAGGCACCCTGCTCGATCAGCTTGAGCAGCACAGCGTCCCCTTCGTCAGTGGACGACATACTGATCTGGCCGCGCATGCCTATATCAAGCCGGGCGTATTGGCCATGACACTCAATCAATCGGTTCGTCTCGGCTAGCATCCCGACGCGAATGGCGTGCGTGGGTTTACCGGCGAGAGCCCAACTACGTGTTGTCGTCGAACTCCTCTTGCGAGGCGCGGAGAAACTCCTCGACCTGGCTGAGAATTGCGTCCGCGCTCGGCAAGGATCCGCTGGGCGCGTCTTTGTCCTGCCGGCGCTCGTAGCCCTGTACCTGCCGCTGCAGATCGCCATCCGCTTCGACCAGGCGGTCGAGAAGTTCGTCCACCTGTGCCGCCTGGTTCCGCAGTTCATGCACGTCGAGCGGCATTTCGATCAAAGCCAGCACCGTCTCCAGGAGGGCGAGCGTCACCCTTGGGTTCCAGCTAAGCTGAGCATACGCAGGCACATGGCCCCAGAAACTGGCAGCGGGAACATTGCGTGTCCTACAGCCATCGAGCAATGCCGTATGGATGCTGCCTGGGCCCTCATAATTGACCGGCGAGATGCCAAGCCTGGCCATGCTCCGGCGAAGCTCGGGTTGCGCGGCGGCCATGGAGACACGCGGCGGCCTGGTGTGCGAAACCCCGTCGAAGAGACTACCGAGACTATACACCGCGCGCACCTCACAACGAGCGATCAGGTCCAGAACGGCGTCGACATAGATGGGCCAGCGCAGACCCGGCTCGACGGCCGCGAGCAACAGCAGGTCTTGCCCGATCGTTTGCGGGTTTCGCCAGGCATAGATCGTGGTGCCTGGATACTCAAGACCCCGCATCACGCCGCCGCGAATGACCACCTGGGGGCGCGCGCTGGAGAGATCGTAGAAGCCGTCGGATCGGATGGTGCCGACGCGCGTCGCATCGAGTTTCTCACAGAGATAGTCCACCACGCGGCTTGATGCCTCCACGGCGTCGGGCCAGCCGGTAAATGCCGCCACCAGCGCGGGCTGCCGCAATTGTACGTCCGCCTCCAGTAGCAGATCACTCATCGTCCGTACCCGGTTCGATCCAGCGTCCATGTGCCTTGATCAAGGCAATGAGGCGCGCGTCCGCGGCTGCCTCGGGCACATTCCGCTCCACGCATTCCTTACCGACATAGAGGTTAACATGGCCGGGGCTGCCGCCCATATAGCCGAAGTCGGCGTCCGCCATCTCGCCGGGGCCATTGACCACGCAACCCATGATCGCGATCTTCACGCCCTTTAGATGCGACGTGCCGACTTTGATGCGTTCCGTGGTGGACTGCAGATCGAACAGCGTCCTGCCGCATGATGGGCAGGCGACATAATCGGTGCGCGTCAGCCGGGCTCCCGCGCCTTGCAGCAGATCGAAGGCCAGCGGCACCGTGGCGGCCAACACGGCATCGCCTATGCCGTCGCAGAGCAGCGAGCCGAGCGCGGCGGCGCCGGTCAGCATAATAGGCTCCGCGGTAGGCGCCTCCAGCACTATTGGGCACGCAAGCCCCGCTTCCCGTAAGAGGGCAGCCAGCACACGCGTGCCGTGAACGACGGCGGCGGCGTCACGCCCCCCCGCGCTTGCCAGGATGGCGCGATGTTCCAGATTGCCAAGGGCGCGGATCAGGGAAACCATTTCCACTAATCGGCTAGTATGCTCGCCCTCCCGCGGATCGGCTGCCAGCCAGAGCGCGACCTGCCGCTCAAGGCACGCATCGGCCAACGCTCGCACCGGCGTATCCGCTTGCGAGCCATCCAATACCAGCCGGACTGCCTCGACACGCGGCAGCGCCTCGTGCAGCAGATCAATCCTGCCGCTGCTCGCCACCAGGGGGCGCGGTGCGGCGCCCTCGCCTTTCCAGGCAAGATCATCCAGCCGGGCGATATCCGCGTCTGAGCCTAAATGCCAGATCAACATGTCGGGCCGGTGCGCCTTTAGGCTGCCGCCGACCACCCGCGGTAAAACGGGCTCCCGTCCGGGCGCCATACCGGCTACGGCAATCGTGGCGCCGTCTCCTATGCGCACCGCGCCAAGCTGGACTGGCCGCGTATGCCTGCGCTCATAACGGAACGGATCGTAGGGCAGCGTGGGCGCGCGGTCGTGCTCCGCGCAAGCGCCGGCGAACGGCCGCGCGCAGAGCGAGACGATCTGGCGGGCCACGGGGATTTCCGCTTCCGGCTCCTCGGCAAGCGAGACGCGTATGGTGTCGCCAAGACCATCGAGGAGCAGGCTGCCGATTCCCGCGGCGGACTTGATGCGCGCATCGTCGCCGTTTCCTGCCTCCGTCACCCCCAGGTGAAGCGGATACGCCATTCCTTCGGCGGCCATACGGGCCACTAGCAGGCGGTAGGCATTAATCATCACCTTGGGATTCGATGCCTTCATGGAGAGAATGATCTCGCGGTAGTCGAGGGACTCGCAGATACGCACGAACTCCAGCGCGGACTCCACCATCCCTTCCGGGCTGTCGCCGAAGCGATTCATCACGCGGTCGCTGAGCGAGCCGTGATTCGTGCCGATGCGCATGGCGACGCCGCGTTCCTTGCATGCCCGCACGACGGGCGTAAACTTTGCCGCTACGCGCTCGATCTCCTCTTCATATTGCGTGTCCGTGTATTCACGGACGGCGAACTTGCGCGAATCGGCGAAATTACCGGGGTTCACGCGTACCTTGTCGGCATGCTCGGCGGCGGCCAGCGCGGCGGCGGGCGAGAAATGGATGTCGGCGGCAAGCGGCGTGGTAAAGCCCATCGCTCGCAGCCGGGCGCGAACCTCCCCAATAGCCCTGGCATCGGAGACGGTCGGCGCGGTTATGCGCACGATTTCGCAGCCTGATTCGATCAGGCGTACGCTCTGCGCGGTCGTGGCATCCACATCCTGTGTCCGCGTGGTGGTCATCGATTGCAGGCGCACGGGGTTCTCGCCGCCGACTCCTACGTCGCCAACCATCACCTCGCGGGTGCGGCGGCGCGCCGGGTGATACGGATCGCGAATATAGGCGAAGCCGGCGCCCTGCGTATGCCGGTCGATTACAGTTGAAGACATGGTTCTCGGCACGCTCCGAAGCACGGATGTAGGCGGAGCGGGCGTCACGTGCGCCGCGATTCCCCCTCGTTGAGTGTATCATGGCTGCCGCTTCACTCCCGCCCATGTCGCCAAAGCACCGGCACAGGGGTAGAACAACACGGAGATTGCGGAGGGGGCACGGACTGATTCGCGGGGATGAGCGTCTATTTGGACGAACGCACCGAGCTGAGCAGGGCGGCGCCCACAATGCCGGCGTTATCGCCGAGCTTTGCCCGTACGATTTTGACCTTGCTCTGGGTGACGACCAGCGAGTACTCCAGCGCCTTCCGCGCCGCGATCTTGAAATAGAGGTCGACCGCGTCGACCAGGCCGCCGCCCAGGATGATGCGGGTCGGATTATAAAAATTGATGATTGCGGTAAGCCCCGCCGCGAGATACCGCGCGGCGTCGGGCACGGCCTCCACGGTCAGGGTATCGTTGTCCTGAATGGCTTGAGCGATCATCTGCGAGCGGATAAGGGTGCCTTCGGATGCCTCGGGCAGGACGTTGGGCAGCGCCGCGCGGAGGCTGGTCTCACGGCCACGCCGAATCTCTTCCACCAACACGCGCGTAATTGCCGATCGAGAGGCGTACGCCTCGAGATGGCCGCGACCGCCACAACCGCAGAGACGCCCGCCGTAGGCGACAACCGCATGCCCGATTTCGCCCGCCGAATTACTGGCGCCGCGCAAGAACGTGCCTTCGTGGATGATGCCGCCGCCTATGCCGGTGCCGATAAAAACGCACGCGAACGTATCGTGTCCCTTCCCGGCGCCAAACCGCCGCTCGCCTTCCGTGGCTACCTCCACGTCGTTACCGATGTGGACGTCGAGCTTGAGTTCCTTGCCTACGCGCTCAGCCAGGTGCAGGCTCTCAATATCGGCGCCGAGGTTTGGGCCGCGGATAAGCAGGCCGCGGTCGCGATCGACCTGGCCGGCGATACCGATGCCTGCCCCTTCCACGGTAATCTTCTTCGGCGAGGACGCCAGGTCCAGCGCTTCACGCGCCACGTCGACGATACGCTGGACCAGATCGTCCGGTCCGCCGCCTACCTTGGTCTTCTTCTTGGCGCTCGAAAGCGGATCGCCCGTTTCGAGATCGATCACCCCGGCGAGGATCTTCGTACCACCGACGTCGATACCCAGTCCATACGGCATGATACGCTACCTCCATACTGCGGCGCCGGATTCCCGGCAGTGTCGCCCGCGGCGCGGCCCTATCATCTTCGCATATTACGGCTGTGCCCGTTGGTGGTCATGCGCACGCACCGGCCACGTCGTTTACGCGCCTGCCAGGATTCACCAAGCCGAACGCGCTCGTGATTGGCCCATACGTGGCCGGCCACGTCATTGACGCGCTTGCCGGGTGAGGCTTGGACCCTATCCAGAACTATCCTGCCAGGGGAGTGGCGTGGTAGCGCATAGGGGATTCGAACCCCTGATCTCCGCCTTGAGAGGGCGGCGTCCTAGGCCACTAGACGAATGCGCCAAACTGGAGAATGCCACCGCAGTATAGCAAACCGCCGAATTACGGCGCAAGCGCGCGCCAGCGCGGCAAGCGCAAAGGCCCCAGGAAGGAGCTCTCCTTCCTGGGGCCTTTGTGGCCTCACCGGCCTAAGCCGGTGAGGCCACAACCTCCAACCCGAATAACTGGCCGGTTGCGGCAGCTATCGGATAGGTACCCTGGTTGCCGACGACATTCTTGAAGTCAGGCGTATTGGAGACGACAGAAGCGACGAAGGCGTCGCTCGTGCCGGAGCCAGTCTGCACGACCTGGAAGATGCCGCCGAGGGCCGTCTTCGGAAGCGTCGCAGCATCGGCGTTCACGTTGACCGCGAGGATGCTGTTCTTGGCCACCGAGTAGGTCTTCACCACGGTCTGGCCCGCGGAGGCGTAGATGCCGCGAACGCTAATCGTAGTGGCGCCAGGATTGTAGAGGTAGACGGTCTGGCTGATAACCGCGCCCGTGGAAGTCGCCGTGTCGAGGAACGGGAACGCAACGCTTTCCAGACCTGCCGGCGCGCCGGCGGGGTCGTTCACAGCGAAGGTGCCGCCCTTCGACGGGTCGCCACCATAGTAGGTGGGGCGCTCGACGAAGATGTTCTTGTCGGAGGTAACCACCGTCGAGAACACATCGGCTTGCGTGCTGACCACATCGTTGACCTCAACGGTCTCGCGTTGACCACCATCAACCTGCACCTGCTGCGAGTTGATGGGGTTACCGGACTTGTCGAAGAACGAAACGGTAACGGTGGCGCTGCCGGCGGCGACGGTGCCAGGATTGATGATGTCAATCTCTGACAGATCGTTGCCAGTGCCGACGGCGGGGTTGCCGCCCGTGCTTGGGAATACGCCGGAGTCAGCGGCAAAGATGAACTGGTTCGCCGCCGAGGTAGCCGCGGGCTTGGTCGTGGCGCCGTACTTGGCGGAGCCAATACCATCACCGTAGTACTCAGGGCGCTCGACCGCAATTTGCACGTTGCTGTTGACCGCGACGCCGAACTGCACCACGCCCTTGCCGATCAGATTCTTGCGAATCGGAACGGTGACGCGGGAGTTCGCCGGTACGCTGGCGGTGAGCGGCGCCACGGTGGTAACCGTGGTGGAGCTGACCACTGTCTGCGGCAGGATATTGATGGTGACCGAAGCCGCCGTGCTGGTCGGATTCAGCAGGGTCAGATACTCCTCGTTGGTGAGTTGGATCTCACCGGTCGCGAGGTAGTAATTGAACCCGCCGGTCGGCGCCGCGGCGGTAAGGTCGAGCTGCTGGCCAAGGCTGCTGCTGCTGTCAAGGGCAGCACCGGCGGCATTGGTGCGAGCAATGATACGGGTTGACGCGAGAGGCGCGGGCGAGCTGACCTCGGCCGCCACTTCCGCGTTCAGGCCTACATCGGTGTTAACCGACCGCTGTACCACCGAGTTGGGCCCGATTGAGCCGCCAACCGCCTTCTGCGTACTGGCCGCGCCGGGGTTCTCGATGAAGTACGTCACGGTGTAGGTCGTGGTGAAATTGTTCGCGTTAAGGATGGACAGGGTCTCGGTGAAGTTCGCGTTCGCGCCACCGGCGGTCGTGCCGGTGAAGCCCTCGGCGAAGAAGACGTTGGCCGTTGAAAGGCCACTGCCGCCAGTTACGACGAACGGGGCGGACTTCGTGAGACCGGTGTTCCCACCCTTAACGGTGAGGTTGTACGAGCCCGCGATCAGCAAGCCGACCGAGGACTTGACGACGAAGGTGGCCGAGATAGCGCCGGTCGCACTTGCCGTAAAGGTTTGTTGCGTGCCGGGGACATCCTGGCCGGCCAGGGCCGAACCGGCGGGGAACTGCAGCGAGGCGACGACAGGCTCGCCAGGAGCGAATCCGGTCGCGCTAATCGCCACGGTAGAACCGATAGGTCCGGAGGACGGGTTGATGAGCAAGCCCAGCGAGCCGGCTACGACGGTCACCGTACACGTTCGCTGCACCGGGAAATTTACGCCGGGGACGAACGCCGAGACGATCATCGTGTAGGTGCCGGGAGCGGTGCCCAACGGCACTGTCGTTTGGGCGGCGGTGGTGGTGAACGCGCCAGTAGCGTCGACGGTAATCGGTACCGTCAAGGCGGTGGGCGAGAAGTTCACCGACAACGTACCGTTTCCGACGTTGTTGTTGAACAGGTTGCCGCCAGGACCCGCGGCAAACTGCGTGCCGGTGACCTGGAAGAACTGGCCGGCCAGAAGCGGGCCAATCACGCACGGCACCACGCCGCCGTTGAGGAAGCCGTTGTTCGACACGATATTCGTCGCCTGGGCATTGAACTGACTGTTCAGGCCGGTTGCGGTAACCGTGAACAGACCGCTGCCGAAGGTCGAGGGGGCGGTGGTGGTGCCGCTGACCTTACCGCTGGCGTCTGCCGTGGTGGACAGACTTAGCGCGTTGGTCGGCAGACCGGTAAACGGATCGGCAAGGCCGAACTGGAAGGTCACGGGCTCACCCGATGCAAAGCCCGCGCCACTCAGCGCGATCACGCCAGTGCTGGCAAAGCCAATGCCGGCCGTGGTCGCCGGAATGGTCAACGGGGCGGCATTTTGCAGGCTGCTCTGGCCACCGGCGGCGGTAATCGTCACCGTGGCGCCGAGGTTGCCCACGACCTGCGTTGGCGGGTTGGCAATCACGTCGCAGGCGGGGACATTCGGCACGATGAAGGTGCCGGAGACATTGCCCAGACCGTCGGCCTGCGACTGCGCGAGGAAGGAACCGCCCGTGGGGCAACCGGTGCCGGTCATTTTGACCACCACGGACTCAAACGGAATGTATCCGGTGCCTGAGTAGATCACGCTCTGGCCAATAGCGGCGGGGTTCGGCGCGACGCCGAAGTTGCCGCTGATTTGGGTCGAGATCGCGATGTCCTGAAGCGCGCCCTGGTTCAGGCGGAGATTCGCGTTGGCGCTGACGGGGCCGCTAGCAGGCGGCACCACGACGGAGAGGTTGGTTCCGGCGGGCAGCGTGGCCGCGCCGAAGTCCTCGGCAAGGATAGCGCCGGAGGTCGTCGTCGCCCCGAGCGAGCCCGGTACGTTCACCGTGGCGTTGAACGAGCCGGAAACGTCCGTCGTCGCGAAACCGACCAGGCACGATGCCCCAGGCACGATACTGGCTGGCGTCGGGAAGATGGCGCTGTTATAGGCAGGCGCGCCTGGCGTAGTTGCCGTGGGGGGAGTAAGCGCGCCGTTGTTGTAGAAGAACGTGCAGCCGTTGCCGGCGGCCTGGCCGCCGAAGTACAGCTGTATGGTCGAATTGCCGCCGTAGCCGTAACCACGCACCTGCACCGGGCCGCCCAGAGGCGCTCGGTTGGAAAGCAGGGAGATCCGGGCCTGTGAGTGGTCGATCTTGATTCCGGCGCTGAGCTGCTTGCCGGACGTAAGGTCCTTGGCCACGACCGCATATTGCTGATCGAAGAACCTCGATGACACAATGGCGTTGGCGCCACTTGCATCGGCGAGCTGCAACTGGGCAGCGACGATACCAGTGGTGTCGGCCGTACACGCGCTCGTGGCGCTGGGGTTGCCCACGGCGCCCGCCGCCAGGAACGGACCGCTGCTGCAACTGACGATGGTCAGCGGAATCGAGCCGGCGGTAAGGCCGGGGTGATTCACGCCCGCGGGCTCCGTATACGGGCCGAAGCTCACTTGCGCCGCGAAGTCTTCCAGGAAGAAGTGGACAACGGCGCCGCCGCCGAAGGTGTTAATCGGCGAGGTAACGCCAAAGATCCCACCGACGGGCACGTTACCGTTCCCCAGAGGCGAGGTAACCGACAGTTGCGGTGTCGGCGGGTTGGTAACGGGCGGGAGCACGGAGTAGGTTGCCGTACCCTCATTGCCGGTAACCGCGTCGAACCCAACCACCAGATAGTTGCCCGCGGTGGTGCTGTTCGGAATCTGGATTACCGGGTTGCCGGGAGTAAGGTTGGTGATATTGCCGCTCGCGTCCGCCGTCACCCTCCAGGTGATGGCATTCTGATACGGGGTGCTCGTGGGCGGGAAATTCACGGCCGCCGCCACGGGCTCCGACGCATTATCACCATTGACGACCACCGGAGGACCGGGCGGCACCACGATCACCGGGGTTGTGGTGTTCATGGGGTCCGGTGGGTGTACGCCCAGGCCGCCCAGCGGGTTCGGGGCGTTGAACGTGAAGAACACCGGGCTGTTGGCCGTAAAGCCGGTGCCGGTGACGGTCACGTTGGCTGCGTTGCCCTGCGTATTTGACGTCTGTGACAAGAAAATCTTCGTGCCAACGTTGACCGTAGCGTTCGCTTTCGACGCATTGGCGGTCGACGACGATCCGAGGAATGCCGCTTGCGCGATGAGCAAGCAGAACGCCAGGATCACCGTCAGAAGACTCTTGTTGGGGGTCTTCGACATGCTTTTCTCCAATAGGAAAGGTAACTTCGGTAACCGGATGTCCACCACGTGGTGAGAATGCGCGATGGATCGTGAAGTGAGCACCCGGACTTGCTGCTTCGTGCCGCGATTTGCGCGAGACGCGTACGGCCTGGCAGGAAAGACACCGGACCACAGGCCACGCACACGACACGCGTCGAGCGCCGCATTGGAAGGGTCATGAACGAAAGTCACTCACTCGGTGTGTAACCTCGGGGAAACGGATCGATCGGTACGCCGGCATTGCCGAGCCTCAATCACTCCTTCGATTCCGACGTTACCTTCATCACCCCCTTTCCCATGTGAATTCACTATCACCGTTCTGGGGCGCCTGTCGCCCGTGTGCCAGTGCCGACCGAATGCCTATCGCGCGGCAGCCAAGGGACATGGGTACCGGGGAGTAACGCGGCTGTTACACGACTCCATTGGACAGTCTAGCACCTCGCACATTGCCGTGCCCACCATATGTGGCGAACGTCAGCCCTATTGATGTAACGCGCCACATAGCAAAAGGATACGCCTCTCAACGATAATGATCGATAATTGAGACCATTTTGGGCCCTGGCGCGCGCGTACGCTCAATCGAAGACGGCGGGCAGACGCGGATCCGCCCAGGCGCGAAAGGCATCCCGCACCGGGTCGGCGTGGCCAGGGGCCAGGTCGGGAAGCGACGCGCCGGTAAACCAATCGGCGCCGAGCGTCTCCGCGGTCGGCATTGGCACGCCCGCCAGAGGCGAGCAAAGAAATACCAGGTGGTAAATGTGGTGCGGGTGCCGGAAGGCGCGCGTCCGGCTGTCGTAGATGCCGAGTATTCGATCGACTGAGACGGTGAGCCCGGTCTCCTCCAGCACCTCGCGCGCCGTCATCGCGGCCGGCGTATCGCCCACGTCGGCCCAGCCGCCGGGCATCGCCCACAATCCGTTGTCGCGTCGCCGCACGAGCAGCAGGCGGCCGGCGCGATCGAGCACCGCCGCCGCCACGCCAACTTTCACGGTCACATAGCCTACCTCACCGTCCAACCGCGCGCCGATCTCCGGGGCGCCGCCGCCCGTGAGGCGAGCGAACATGGCGCCGGCGATGCCCCGCATGCGGGCATAGCGATCGCGGTCGTAGGCATCGCCGGCGTACAGCGAGCCGATGGCGGCCATGCTCCGCAACTCATCGGCCCAGGCCGCCAGATCCTCCGATACGTCCACGGGCGTACCCGTCGCGCCGGCGGTGGCGTCGCGCCGCCGCCGTTCACTCTGCTCCCCCTGCATCCTGGTCCTCCACTTGCATCCGTGCGTACTATAGGGTAGCTCTAAACTGATGATGTTCGCCGGCTTGCCGCCAAACCGTACCCGGCTGGGCAATGTTGCCGGCGTGGGCGGCGCCAACCTGGCCTATGGCTATGACCAGGGCTCAGGGCCGTGCCGTGCTATGCTGGAGGAAGCGTGGCAAGCGGCCCGGCCTGGACGGGAGGATCTCGCATGGTGAGCACGACGACAGCGCAGCCCTGGGTGGAGCGGCACTGGCCGCCGGACGATACCGAGGAGAGCATCGTGGGCTCCGAGTACCACCAGCACGCGATCGACGCGGTGCGGGATGGCCTGCGCATGGCGGCGCGCGCCAACGGGGCAAGCTGGCGCGTGCTCTCGCAGGCGCCGATTGCGGGCTTCTGGCGGCCGAACGGCGCGGCGTACACGATGCTGCCCGACCTGTTCGTGCATCCGCTCCCCAATCCGCGGCCGTCGAGCGGCGAGGCGCTGACCTTCGCCGAGGTGGGGATGCCGCTGCTGGCGATCGAGGTGCTGAGCGCCACCACCTTTCGGCACGATCTGGACGAGGCGGGCGGCAAGGCCTGGAGCTATGCCGCGGCGGCGGTGGCGGAGTACCTGGTGGTGGACGCCGACCGGCGCTACATGGCGGAGCCGGTGCAGGCGCTGCGCCTGGTGGGAGGACGCTGGGCGCCCTGGCCGCGCGCTGGGGCGGGGCGCTGGGCGAGCGCCCGGCTGGGCGTCTCGTTTGCCTTTGACGGGTTGTACCTGCGGGTCCATGACGCGGCGGGGCGCCTCAAGCCGTTGCCGGACGAGGCGGACGATATGCTCCGCGATCGCGACCAGCGTCTGGCCGAACGAGACGAGCGTTTGCGGCACGCCCGCGCCTTGCTTGAAGCGGGCGACCTTGAGGCGCTACGTGACGTGCTGGGGTCGGACGCTTCCGAGATCGGCTAATCTGACCGGTCGGCGGCATCCACTAACCGCGTTGATCCGCCCATCGGTAGAGGTGGGATGAGGAACTTGCTTATCCCCGCGCGAGCGCCGAAGCGCCAGGATTTCGGCGCGCACCGCGGCCCAGAACCTGTCACTCGTCCCGCGCCAGGTCCAACGCCAGGTAGGCGGCCGCCACGATGTCGTCGGCGCCGATGCCGGTGACGCGGTAGAGGTCGCTCGGCATGCCCGATTGCCCGAACTGATCCACGCCAAGCGGCGCCACCGGCGCCCCGTGCACGCTGCCGAAGAACGCCAGACTATGCGCCGACGCGTCGTGTACCGTGACCATCGGCAGCCGGCGCTCCCGGTGCGGCAGCAGCACGTCGAGATGCCCGAGCGTCGGGTCCGCGTACGCGTCGCGCCGGCGCCGCAGGCGGTGCTCGCGCAAGAGCGCGAACAGGGCGTCGGGGCTGGTGACGTGGATCACGTTGGCCACCACCTCCTCGCCGGCCAGGCGCGTCGCCGCTTCCACCGCCTCGGGGATCATCGCCCCGGTAGCCACAATCTGCACGGTGGGGGCGAGGGTATCGCTCCGCGCCAACTCCTGCCCCTCCAGCAGGCGATAGCCGCCCGC
>JANWHV010000274.1 GCA_025450255.1 Chloroflexota bacterium
GTGATCAAGACGGGCGAGGAAGTGGAGATCATCGGCATGGGGGTGGCGGCGCGCAAGGTGGTGGTGACGGGGGTGGAGATGTTCCAGAAGACCCTGGACCAGGGCCAGGCGGGCGACAACGTGGGCTGCTTGTTGCGCGGGGTGGAGCGCGAGGACATCGAGCGCGGCCAGGTGCTGGCCAAGCCGGGCTCGATCACCCCGCACACCACCTTCACCGCCCAGGTCTACGTCTTGGCCAAGGAGGAGGGCGGGCGCCACACCCCCTTCTTCAAGGGCTACCGCCCGCAGTTCTACATCCGCACCACCGACGTGACCGGCTCGATCACCCTGCCCGAGGGCCAGGAGATGGTGATGCCCGGCGACAACGTGGAGATGGGCGTGGAGTTGATCGTGCCGGTGGCCCTCGAGCAGGGCTTGCGCTTCGCCATCCGCGAGGGCGGCCGCACCGTCGGCGCCGGCGCCGTCACCAAGATCGAGAAGTAGAAGGGGCTGTCTTTGCGGCGTCAAGGGGCTTACCTGCCCTGAACCGCCGCAAGGGCACCCGACCTTCGGGAGAGAGCGATGGCAAGCGCGAAGAAAGAAAACCGCATTTTTATCACCCTGGCATGCGGTGAGTGCAAGCGTCGAAACTATACGACGACAAAGAACCGCCGCAATGATCCTGAGCGGTTAGAATTCAATAAGTACTGCAGGTGGTGCAGGTGTCACCGCGCACACCGGGAAACGAAGTAAATGGCAGGCAGCACCGCGACTCCGGCATCACCGCCGCGCCCGGAACGACATACCAGCTTGGCGCGCTATCTGCGCGACTCGCGAATCGAGCTCAAGAAGGTTAATTGGCCAACCCGCGAACAAGTCACCAATCTGACCATCGTAGTCGTGGTTGTCTGCGTAGTAATCTCCGCGTTCCTGGGCGGTCTCGACTACCTATTCGCGTCACTGGTCAAGGTGCTCGCGCAGAAATAGTCCCAATCGGCCCTATCACAGGGGGGAAGAGACAGTCGTGATCATCGAAGCACCGGTTGATGCCCGGCAATGGTACGTGATTCACACGTATGCCGGCTACGAGAACAAGGTCAAGCAGAATCTCTTGCACCGCATCCAGTCGATGGGGGTGGAGGATCGCATTTTCCGGGTCGAGATTCCGGTCGAGGATGAGATCGAGATCAAGAACGGAAAGCGCAATACCGTGCAGCGGAAGCTGTACCCCGGCTACGTGCTGGTCGAGATGCTGATGGACGACCATTCCTGGTCAGTGGTGCGGAATACTCCAGGCGTCACCGGCTTCGTAAGCTCAGGCACCAAGGCCGTGCCGCTGCAGGACAGTGAAGTAAAGCAGATTCTGAAGCAGATGGGCGAGGACGCGCCCAAGGTCAAGGCCACTTTCACCAAGGGCCAGAGCGTCAAAATCATCGATGGTCCGTTCCTGGAGTTCATCGGCGTCATCGACGAAGTCAGTCCCGATCGGAACAAGTTGAAGGTGCTGGTCAGTATGTTCGGGCGCGAGACCCCGGTCGAACTGGATTTCCTCCAGGTCGAGAAGCTGTAGTAGAGGAGGTAGGGGGAGCAGGCACGGCAGGCGCCGGATGCCCGCGGACCCACAGCCATGGCAAAACGTGTCCGAGCAATTGTGAAGCTCCAACTGCCGGCAGGGAAGGCCACGCCGGCGCCGCCGGTTGGCCCAGCCCTGGGTCAGCACGGCGTGAATATCATGGGTTTCGTCAAGGAATACAACGAGCGTACGGCATCGAAGGCCGGCAGCATCGTCCCGGTGGAGATTACGGTCTTTGAAGATCGCTCGTTCACCTTCGTGACCAAGACACCGCCCGCCTCGGAGCTATTGAAGAAGGCGGCGGGCATCAATTCGGGCGCCAAGAATCCGTTAAAGGATCGAGTCGGTCGCATCAGCCAGGATAAGTTGCGCGAGATCGCCGAGACCAAGATGCAAGATCTCAACGCCAACGACATCGATATGGCGATGAAGACCATCGCCGGCACGGCCCGCAGCATGGGGATCGAAGTAGTAGGTTAATGGCGCGGCGGCGATAGTCCTCGACTGGCGGCACGAAAATGCGTCGAGGCCGGGGGCCGAGCAGCGTCAACATAGTGTGGGAGGATCGGTTTCGATCCGCGAGTCACCACTGGAGTAACGTTCATGCCTCAGCACGGTAAGAAATACGTCAACGCTTCAAAGTTGGTCGACAGCACCAAGCTGTATGACCCGAAAGAAGCAGTAAGCCTGGCCAAGCAAACCTCGTTCGTCAATTTCGACGCCACGGTCGAACTGCATTTTCGCCTCGGAGTCGACCCCCGCCACGCCGATCAGATGGTGCGCGGCACCGCGGTGCTGCCGCACGGGACCGGCAAGACGGTGCGTATCCTGGTCTTCGCCCAGGGCGACAAGGCCCGCGAGGCGGAACAGGCGGGCGCGGATTTTGTAGGCAGCGCCGACCTGGTGAAGCAGATCAGCGAAGGCTGGATCGGCTTCGATGTCGCCATCGCCACGCCCGATATGATGCAGGCCGTTGGCCGCCTGGGAAAGATCCTCGGACGTCGCGGCCTCATGCCGAACCCGAAGGCCGGGACCGTGACCTTTGACCTGGCGCGCACCATATCCGAAGTGCGCGGCGGTCGGGTCGAGTTCCGCGTCGATCGCGCCGGATTGGTACACGTGCCGGTAGGGAAGGTGTCATTCGAGGAGCCCAAGCTCCTGGACAACGTGGCGGCAATGGTCGAGGCGGTGACGGCGGCCAAGCCGTCCGGCGCCAAGGGCCACTACATGCGGTCAATAACCGTTGCCACGACCATGGGCCCAGGCATCCACCTGGATTTGAGCGCGGCACAGGCACTCCGCGTCTCGTAGCTGCACGCAACAAGTTGATTATCCTCGGCGCGGTCCTTCTGAACGTCGGAGGCGGAGTGCATTAGCATCGCGATTTGACGCGCCGCGCCAGTGCCGCTACAATCATCCCTGGCACTTTCAATACGGTACCGGCTTCTCTCGCTGAAGACCGCGGGCGCGCCAAGCGGCGCTTAAACCAACAGCCTGCGCAGGCGGAAGACGATCCATTCGTTGGCCCGTTCAGGGTTCTCGTTTGCCCTCGTCTCCCTCGACCTCAGCGATACGCTGGGGTCTATTTTTTTGCCGGCGTACCACAGGAAGAAAGGAGGGAGAAGCGTGCCGACAGCAAAGAAGATCGCCGAAGTCGCCGACTTGACGGATCGATTGAACCGCAGCAATGCCGTAGTATTGCTTCACTATCGCGAGCTAAAGGTGAAGGATATATCGGACCTGCGGAATAAGCTCCGCCCAAGCAACATCGAAATCCGGGTCGCAAAGAACACCCTGCTGCGCATAGCGGTCAATAACGCGGGCAAGCCGGGGTTGGAGGACCTGTTCACCGGGCCCACGGCGGTGGCGTTTATCTACGGCAGCGAGCCGCAAGGCGCGAAAGCGGTAAGCGACGCGGTGCGCGCCGCGCGCAAGGACAACGTCAAGGTCACCGGTGGGATTCTCGGTAACACGGGCCTCGACGCCGCCGGTGTCGAACGGCTCACCACCATGAAGACCCGCGATGAGCAGCTTGCCGGCCTGATGGGAACGCTGCAGGCGTCCGCCAGCCAGCTTGCCGCCACCTTGAACGGCGCCGCGCAAGAACTCGTCTACACGTTGATGGCGTACCAGGATAAGCTTCAAACCCAGCAGTAATCGAAAAGAGAGGAGAACAGCACAATGGCTACACTTTCCACCGATCAGTTACTCGATGCCATCGGCAGCATGACCCTTCTTGAGGTGTCGGACCTGGTGAAGGCCATGGAAGAGAAGTTTGGCGTGAAGGCCGCCGCTCCCGTGGCGGTTGCCGGCCCCGCCGCGTCGGCGGCTGCCGCGGCGCCTGCCGAGGCCGAGGCTGAGCCCACCGAGTTCACCGCCAACCTGACCGAAGTCGGCCCCAATAAGATCAACGTAATCAAGGCCGTGCGTGAGCTGGTCCCGGCCCTTGGCCTCAAGGAAGCGAAGGACCTGGTGGACGGCGCGCCCAAGGCGATCAAGGAGAACGTGACCAAGGAAGAGGCCGAAGCCGTGAAGGCCAAGCTCTCCGAGGTCGGCGCCACGGTGACCATCGTCGCCGTCGGCTAGTTCCCGTCAACCGGATCCAACCGCCTCTCCCGCTACGGGAGAGGCGGTTTTGTTTTGGTATGCTGATAGGCGCGCGTACAATCCGCGCTCCGCCGGGACACTGGAGACCGCCAATGGTTACGACGTGGGTAATCTCCACTGTGAAGGCTCGGTAGGGATCGCGACGGCGTGGCAATGTCCGCGCCAAACCGTACCACGAACGGAAAGGACGCCGATGAAACTCGCGGCTAACGAAAGCATCTCACGACTGGCTCGCCCCGCCACATTGGCGATCGAGCCCTATGTATGGGAGCCCTCCAACCTCGAGATCGCGGCGCGATTCGGCCTGGACGCGTCGCGGGTGGTGCGTTTCGATACCAACACGGCGCCATTGCCGCCACCGTGCCTGCCGGCCGTGCTCCGCCAGGTAGAGGCGGATCCGCGCGTGAATGAGTACTTCGACAGCTCATATGCCTCACTCGCCCAGGCGCTCACCGAATACACCGGCTTTGGGCCGGAGCACTTGGTGATTGGCGCGGGCGCGGACGAGATTCTGGATATCGTGGCCAAGACCTTCCTGAATCCCGGAGACATGGCGGTGGTACCCGTGCCGACCTACGCCATGTATCGCATCGTGTCGGAGACCATGGATGCCGAGGTGCTGACGGTGCCGTCGCTGCCGGATCTCGGCTTTGATGTCGACGCGCTTATTGCCGCCGCGGCGGGCGCGAAGCTGATCTTCCTGTGCAATCCCAATAACCCGACCGGGAAACGGCTGCCGATTGACGCGGTGGCGCGACTGGTGCGCGCCGTGGACTGCATGGTGGTGGTGGACGAAGCGTACGCCGAGATCTCGGGCGATTCGGCGCTGCCGCTGGTCAAGGACGAACCGCGCCTGCTCATCGTTCGTACCCTGAGCAAGGCATTTTGTCTCGCCGGCGCCCGGCTAGGCTACGCGGTGTGCGCGCCTGAGACGGCCGAGCTGGCAAACCGCATGCGACCGCCAAACAGCATAAGCTACATTACCGCGGTACTCAGCGAGGCGTCTGTCCGCGATCTTGATGCCATGCGCGCAAACGTAGCGGGGTTAATCGCCGAACGCGAATGGCTAAGCGATGCCCTGTCGCGCATCGGTCTCGACATTACGCCGTCCTCGACCAATTTTGTGTTGGCGAGGATGCGGTCCAGGGACGTGGCCAAGCAGGTCTACGATTCATGCCTGAGCCAGGGGCTGGTCATCCGCTTTTATGAAGCCAATCCGCTGCTGAACAGCTATCTGCGCGTCACGGCGCGACGGCGCGAGGACAACGTACGCCTGGTCTCCACCATCGACGAGGCGCTGCGGCGGATGTAGGCGACGTGCTGGATCGCGAGGCGCGCTTACGCGGGCGGCCCAATGCGGTCCATGCCAAGATACGGCTGCAGGGCGTCGGGCACCCGAATCGACCCGTCGGCCGTTTGATGGTTCTCCAATAGCGGCACCATGATGCGGGGCGAGGCGAGCGCCGTGTTGTTCAGTGTGTGGACGTGCCGCACCTTCCCGGTTTCATCGCGGTAGCGGATGTTCGCGCGGCGCGCCTGCCAATCGTAGAGGGCTGAGTCGGAGTGCGTTTCGCGGTAGCGGCCCTCGCTCGGCACCCAACATTCAATGTCGTAGCTCTTGACCTTGCCGTCACCCATATCGCCGGTGCAGGTCAGCATCACCCTGTACGGCAGCTCCAGAGCCTGGCAGATCTCCTCGGCGTTTCGCAGAAGCACCTCGAGCCACTCAAGGGATGCGGCGGGGTCGCTCTCGGCGATGACATATTGTTCGACCTTGGTGAACTGATGTACGCGCATCACGCCGCGTACATCGCGGCCAAAACTGCCGGCCTCGCGCCGAAAACAGGGCGATACGGCGACCATTTTTATCGGCAGCTCAGAATATGGCAGGATTTCACCTGAGTACATGCCGGTCATGCTGACCTCGGCGGTCCCGACCAGAAAAAGATCGTCCTGCGGCAACTCGTAAATCTGATCGCGCCCGCCGGGAAATTGGCCGGTGCCCACCAGCGACGCTTCTCGGGCCAGCGCGGGTACAATGAGCGGCGTAAAGCCCTTTGCCGTGATCCTCTCCAGGGCAAAGCGAAGCAACGCGAACTCCAGCAGCGCGCCCGCGTTCTTGAGAATATAGCTTCGATTGCCGGCAATACGCGCGCCGCGAGCGAGGTCCAGCATGTCGAGGCTCTCCATGAGCGCCACGTGATCGCGCGGCTCGAAGTCAAATGTCGGAACATCGCCCCAATGACGCACCGCGACATTCTCTTCCTCGCCGCATCCCTCGGGCACGGAGTCGTCGGGGATATTGGGGACGCGGAGCAACAGCTCGCGCAGCTTTTCGTCGTCGGCCTTGAGAACATTTTCGCGGCGGGAAATTTCATCGCCGAGTACCCGGCCTTCGACGATCAGCGACTGCTTTTCGTCGGCAGTAGCGGCATCGCGGACGCGCTTCGAGACGCGATTCTGCGTCTCACGCAGATCCTGAATGATCTGGCGCTCGCGCATCACGCTCCGGTCGAGATCCAATAGCTCGTCGAGCGGCAGATCGCTCCTCTTCTTGCGCACGGCTTCGCGGACGAGGTCCGGATTTTCACGGATGAACTTCAGGTCGAGCATGCCTCTCTCTTCCCGGATATCTCGGCGAAATACGCGGGCCGTGCAAAGTAAGCCGACCACGGTTGACGTCTCAGGCTGTTTGGGGCGCGGCAGCCTGGCGCGTCCGCCTCGCACCATGTCATGGAATGTCAGTTAAGTATAACTGACGCGGCGCGAAGTCCCGATTAAACCCGATACACCAGGCAGGTGTTACGCCGGCGCCCGGCATAGGGTGGAGGCGGCACATCGAAATGGCGTGGGCTGCGGACGGTAGATCGATGTGGCGTGGGCTGCGGTCCACGCCGAAACTCTATTTCAGGAGGCACGGGCAACGCGACGCCTTTGCCTCGATCAAGGCCGCCTCAGTGTCACGCATGTTAAGAAGTGTTTCGGCGTGGACCGCAGTCAATGTCCCATAGTCGTTCGGCATGGATACGGTCCACGCCCCCGTCTGCTAGGCGATACGGGCGCCATGCAGCACCAGACGCGCATGTTCGACCAGAATGCAGCGGTCCTGCACGGCGGTAAGGCCCGCGGCCGTGGCAATCGTCACTGCCTCGTCGCTGACTACGCCGAGCTGCATCCACAGGCAGCCGGCGCCGACCGCCACTGCTTCCTTCGCGTGCGTTACCAGCGCGCTGCCTCGTCGAAAGACATTGACGATATCGATATCTCCGGGAACATCCTTCAATCGCGCATAGGCAGGTATGCCGAACACTTCGTTTTCATTGGGATTGACCGGGATTATCTCATACCCATGCTCCACCAGGTAGCGGGCGATATTGTAGCTGGGTCTCTCGGGGTTCGCGGACAGGCCCACCACGGCAATGCGGGTAGAGGTCCGAAGCAATATCGCCACGCGCGCGTCCGATGGATTGTCCATACTATCCTCCGCCACTCCACATCCGCGGGAGCGGTCTAAGCTCGATTACCAGGCGACCACCGTAGACGTTGCGCTGGCCGCTCCAAAGCCATTCTACTATGAACTGAAATTCAGACCGCGCCAAAAAGATGATATGCACGAGTTTCGAGACCAACTTGCCGCCAGAACCGCAAGACCTGCTCGTTCTCCACCAGGACGGACGCGGTGAGGGAGCGAATGCCATACAGGGCGTAGCGCTCGCGCAAGCCCTGAATTAGCGATCGCGCCACGCCTTTGCGCCGATGCGAGGGGGCTACATAGATCTCCTCCACGTGGCCCAGCAGCAGCGAGCGCCGATACCAGAGGCGCTCGACGCGCCCGATCGCGAAGCCGTGGGCGGTATCATCTTCCACGGCGAGCAACACCGTAAGGGTGCCCCCGGCGATACCTGCTTCACAGGCGGTGAAATACTCGTCGTCCCAGTATTCCACGGGGTCGCTCTCAGGGTCGAATTCCTTGAGGTACGCGTTCATCAAGGCGCGAAACTCTTCCAGATCTTCCGGCAGGCTTGCCTCGACGACCCGCACGCATGCCTCCCCGGCAGACTTCCGTCCTACCGTGCTCGGCTGAAAACCGGCGCCACAATAGAGTCTACGAAAGTGTACGCGCTCCGGACTTGCGATCATACAATACACAATATATCGACTGTAGGAAACGCGCAAGTGTGGTAAAGCACGTTTCAGTAAATTGACACATCGGCATGCCGTCTTTACAATTCAATGCGCGGGACTGCTGGCAAGCGAGTTTCACGCCGACGTAGCTCAGTTGGTAGAGCAACGGTTTCGTAAACCGTAGGTCCGGGGTTCGAATCCCCGCGTCGGCTCCAGAGTAAATCGGCCTTGATTGCATCAGTTCAGTCGGCCAATTTACTCCCCAGTGTCACAAGAATGTCACGAGCGGGTGCAAGACCCGTGACATGGCACACAAAACGGGAGCCACCGACGATGCCTACCGCCACCCAGTCAGAGCTCTATTATGCCGCCGAGCGCTGCAAGGCCATGATGATATGCCACTCCACTGGCAAAACGGGGGGCGACGATGCCGAGTACCAAACACACCGCCTCAAATTGATAAGAGACGTGCGCTTTGCACACGTGATTCCCCACTCCCTCGTGGTCTGTTCGCGGCTTGATGATTGCTGGGGGCATCTCGGGAGGCCCAGATTTACCACGTACAAGGAACGCCGCGAGTGCCTCCATCAAGAGTTTGCGCCGCTTCTGACCGCATTGCTTGCCGAAGCCCCACACGACATACACGATGGGCTATCATCTCGCCTTGAGACTATGAACGCTAAA
>JANWHV010000275.1 GCA_025450255.1 Chloroflexota bacterium
CGCGAAATCGAGACCGTCAAGCGTTCGCGCGCCCCAGACTGGCGGCTCAGGCACGAGGGCGGGAGCGACGTCGGATGGCGCGCGGCCCCTGGTCGCTGGGCGCGCGGCGGCCGGCGCGGCGACGGGCCGCTCGACCGGCGGCCGCAGGGCTTCTTCGTGGGTGCGGGCGACCAGCGCCTCGCGGCGCGGCGGATCCTGGAGCATGTCCATGACCTCCAGGCCCTCGAACGCGTCCTTGCAGTAAAAAACGCCAGGTCCGTAGGGTATCTTGCCGTCAGGCAAGGCGACACGACGGCTAAACTCGCGGTTGATTGCCGCGCCGCCGATGAGCACCGGATATTCGAGTCCGCGGTGCGAGAGTTCTTGCACGCAGAGAGTCATTTGCTTGGAGGTGGAGACGAGGAGCGCGGATAGGCCGATCGCGCTGGCGCCAACCTCCTGAGCCTTATCGAGAATCACATTGATCGGAACCTGCTTGCCCAGGTCGTGGACCACATAGCCGTTGTTCGTGAGAATAGTGTTGACCAGGTTCTTGCCGATGTCGTGTACGTCGCCAAATACCGTGGCAAGCACCACGGAGCCTTTGCTGTACCCTTCCTTCTTCTCCAGGAAGTTTTCCAGGTAGGCCACGGCCCGCTTCATCACCTCGGCGCTTTGCAGGACGAAGGGCAGGATAAGCTCACCGGCGCCGAATTTGTCTCCCACATCCTTCATGGCGGGCAACAGTACGTCGTTCAGTACCTCGACCGGTCCATGGCGGGTAAGCGCCTGATCGATTAGCGCCTCGACACCGTCTTTCTTGCGGTGCAATATCTGATAGTGAATACGCTCTTCGGCGGTCATCGCGTCGAGCTCGCCGGCGGTGGTCTGCCGCGATTCGGCGGGGCCGGCTTGCTGGAAATACTCGATCAGCAGCGCCAGGGCGTCCGGGCGACGATCGAAGACCAGGTCATCCGCCAGTTGGCGCTGCTGGCCAGGGATCTCCATGTAGGGCAAAACGTCCTTGGGGTTGACGATCGCCAGATCGAGACCCGCTTCCACGGCGTGATAGAGAAACACGCTGTTCAATACGGCGCGCGCGTGCGGCGTCAGGCCGAACGAGACGTTGCTGACGCCGAGAATGGTCAAGACTCCCGGCAGCTCGCGCTTGATGCGCCTGATCCCCTCCAGGGTCTCAATTGCCGAACGCTTCCACTCCTCCTCGCCGGTTGAGAGCACGAATGTGAGCGCATCGAATATCAGGTCCTCTGGCCGCAACCCGTATTCCGTGACGGCGATATCGTGGATACGGCGGGCCACTTCGAGCTTGCGCTCGGCCGTTCGCGCCATGCCGACTTCGTCGATGGTCAGGGCAACCACGGCGGCGCCGTGCGCCTTCACGTGCGGGAGCACGCTTTCGATACGCAGGCGCCCGTTCTCCATGTTGATGGAGTTGACGATGGCACGCCCAGGGTACTGCTCGAGGGCGGCCTGGATGACCGTGGCTTCGGTGCTGTCGATGACCAGCGGCGCCTCGACACCGGTCGCCAGCTTCTTGACCGTTCGGCGCATCAACTCCGCTTCATCGGCCCGTTCCGTGACCGCAACCTGCACGTCGAGGGTATGTGCTCCCCCCTCCACCTGGTGGCGCGCGATGGCCAGCAGACCGTCGTAATCCTCCGCGAGCACCATGCGTTTCACGGCGCGGCTGCCCTGGGCATTCACGCGCTCGCCGACCAACATGGGTGGCGGTTCCTGATGGAGATCCACGGCCCGAATGGCGCCGGCTACCATCGGCGGGTGGGCGCGCGGCAGCGCCCTGGGTGGTCGCGTGCCGACTTTTTCCACCACCAGGCGAAGATGCTCGGGCGTGGTGCCGCAGCAGCCGCCGACGACATTGACGCCGAAGTCGTGTACGAACTCGGCGAGCGCCGCGGCCATGGGCTCGGGCTCCATGGGAAAAACGGCCTTGCCGGCGACGTTCAGCGGGATGCCGGCATTCGGGATCACCGAAATCGGCTTGGTGCAATTCTCGGTCAGGTACCGCACCGGCTCGCGCATGTGTTCGGGCCCGGTGCTGCAATTGAGACCGATCACGTCGGCGCCCATTGCCTCCATGATCACCATCGCGGCGCCGATATCCGTACCCATCAGCATCCGGCCCGAGGTATCCAGGGTCACCTGCGCCTGAATGGGCACGTCGCGCCCCTCGAGCGTCATGGCCTTGCGCGCCCCTGCCATTGCCGCCTTGACCTCGAGGATATCCTGTGAGGTCTCAATGATCAGCAGATCGACGCCTCCGGCGATCAGAGCCGCCGCTTGCTCCTCGTAGATCGTGGCAAGCTCGGCGAACGTCACTTTTCCCAGCATCGGATCGTCGCTGGACGGCAACATGCCGCTGGGGCCCATCGAGCCGGCCACGAATCGCGGTCGACCGGGCGTGCTGAACTGGTCGGCCACCGCGTGCGCCAGCCGCGCGGCGGCGACATTCAGCTCACGGGTGTATTCGCCGATGCCGTATTCGTCCAGGCGCGCGCGGGTCGCGTTGAAGGTATCGGTTTCGAGAACGTCGCAGCCCACGGCCAGAAACGACGCGTGGATGGCGCGGATGATTTCCGGCTTCGTCAGCACCAGATAATCGTTGCAGCCCTCCTTGCCGCCGAAGTCGTCGGCACTGAGGTCATATGTCTGGATCGACGTGCCCATGGCGCCGTCGAATATCAGCACCCGCTCACGGAGCGCCTCGAGATAACTCGGTCTGCTGCTCATTGGGCCGTCCTGCCATGCATGTAGCGCCGGTTCCCGTCTGGGACGGCCGGCATCGCGGCCCATCGGCTCAAATAACTCTATATGTGCCTGGATCATAGCAGTTTGAAGGCGTGCCCCTACGTTGACGTACACTGAGAGGAGCATTATGCCAGAGAATAACGCGGGAGGAAGCACATGATTCGCAGTCTCAGCACTGGGGCGCTTCGGTTATCCGTGCCATTCGACGAAGGGTTGGACCTGGCGCGGGAACATGGATTCAGCGGCCTTGACGTCGAGATACGCGAATTGCTCGACCTCTCCGGCGCGTCGTCAGCGCGGCATATTATCGATCGTTTCAGCGCGTCGGGCCTGAGGGCGGGCGCATGGAGCCTGCCGCTGCACTTCCGCGGCGATGATGCGTCCTATAACGCCCAACTTCACGATCTGCCGCGCGCCGCCGCGCTGGCCCAGGCCCTGGGAAGCAGGTGGTGTTCGACCGTCATCATACCGTTTTCCGACGACCGCGAGTTTGACGACAATATGCGGTACCACGTCCAGCGGCTCCAGCCGGCCGCGCGAATCCTGGCGGAGCACGGCTGCCGGCTGGGCCTCGAATTCATTGGTCCGGCGACACTCCGCGCCGGTCATCGACACGCGTTCATATCCACGATCGAGGGCGGCCTCGATCTGGCGGCGCGCCTGGAGACGGGCAACGTGGGCCTGCTGCTGGACGCCTTTCATTGGTACACGTCACATGCCACCGTGGCTGACATCCAGGCTTTGAGCGCGAACGACATCGTCTACGTCCACGTAAACGATGGCGTGGCGGGCCGGAGCGCCGACGAACAAATGGACCTCGAGCGCGACCTGCCTGGCGCCACCGGCGTGATAGATATTGGCTCCTTCATGCAGGCGGTAAAGGGCACGGGCTTCGACGGCCCCGTGGCGGTCGAGCCGTTCAGCGCCAGGGTCTCGGCGCTGGATCCGGCGGAGCAGGTCAGGCTCGCCGGCGAGAGTTTGGCTCGCGTCTGGGTGTAGGATAGATACGGCAGGGCTTCGCTATCACGCCGCCACGATCTAGCTCGTGGAAGAGTCGCCAGATCGGCGCTGCGTGACGCTGGGTGGAAACGCGAAGAAGACAGCCAGCAAAATGCACAGGGCCAGACTAACCTCGGCACGGATGAAGGCCAGCACAAACGCGACTGTGTAAATGGCGGGGCCATAGCGGAATTGGTCGGTCTTGTCCTGTATCTGTTTGGCGTTGGCCTTGGGATCAAGTAGCTGCCCGCCACGCGACGCATACGACCACATGCGGTTGAACGCAATGGCCATTGCCAGCGATACGCCACTATAGATAACCATGGCGACCCGCTTGTCCGGCTGCAATAAATACGTTGCAAGGAGGCTGGTAGCAAACGGAATAATCGTGACCACCATGAGCAAGAAGCCGTTGAGCATCAGGAACAGATGATCGGTCCGCTCAATCAGATGAAAAAGCTGGTGATGGTTAATCCACATGATCAGGATCGACAGGAAGCTCAGCGAGTACGCCAGGTAGATAGGCCACTGATCCAGCAGCGCGGCCGTGAGTCCGTGGCTTGGCCGAAGCTCGCGTGTTTGCGGTACGGCCAGGTTGAGCGCCAGCAGCGTGATGGCGACGGCGAAGACGCCGTCGCTGAACGCCTCAAGGCGCGTGGTCTCCATGAGCTTTGGCTTGTTAGAGACCGCCATCCATCCCCACATAACATCTATCCGCCTGCCTGGCGCCTAACTGTCAATTCGCAATGTACCCGCGCCGGGATCGGGCCACAAATCAGGATCCGGCTCAATCGCCTGGAAGCCGCGATTTGGCGTCCGCGGGAAATGCGGGCGGCTTGAGGAAACGATGGAGCAAACGCTCCAGATCAACGAGATTGAATGGCTTGAGCAAGACCGCGTCGGCGCCTGCCGCGCGAGCCTTTACGTGGTTCGCGCCGGTGATCAGAATAATTGGTGGTACGGCGACGGACTCACTCTCGCGCAGTGTCCGTATGACCGCCTCGCCGCTCAGATGGGGCAGCATCAGGTCCATAATGATCAGCGCGGGGCGCCGCGATCGCGCCAATTCGAGCGCCTGCCGGCCGTGCAGTGCGACAAGCGGCCGATAACCCGCCTCGCGTACCACATAGGCTATGGTATCGGCGAGCGGCTCCTCATCCTCGGCGATGAGCACCAGGCCGGACTCCCAATCTTTGCGCTTCTCGGTTGCACTGGTCGAGACGCTCATCCCTTGTCCTGAGCCGAGCTATCGGC
>JANWHV010000276.1 GCA_025450255.1 Chloroflexota bacterium
CCGATCGTTCCCAGCCGCGCGCGGGCAGCTTCAGGGTCCATACTCGCCAGCATCAAGATGACGACGAGCGGCACGATGGGAAAGGCGACTCGGGCCGCGAAGTAGACCTGTGCATCCAGGCACAGCGCGCACCCTGCCCCGACTGCGGCCAGACTGCTTCCATACCGCATGGCGAGAGCCACGAGGTAGAGCGTGAGCATCACCGTGAAGACCGCCTGGATATTGTGGATGCCGTCACGGCTGAAGTGAATATGCAGATGAAAGACTGATAACAGGGCAGCCGCGATCAAGCCGGTTCGCCAGTTGAACAGCTCTTTCCCAAGTAAAGCCGTAAGCAGTATCGAGGCAAGTCCCAGCGCGGTGGAGGACAGGCGGAGAGAGACAAGGTTGTCGCCAAACAGACGAAGGAACAGCCCGTCCCAGGCGTAACCCAGCATGGGAAGGCCCATAAAGCCCTGGCTGAAAATAGAATGAACCTGGCCCGTGGCTACCAGCCGTCCCATCAGCCCATTCGAAGCCTCGTCGGCATGCATCCCGGCCGGCACCGCGTCGAGGCCAAACACGCGTAGTGCCGCTGCCGCTGCTAGAATCGCCGCCAGCGCGCATACGGGAAGTCCAGTTTGCAGGCCGTGGAAGCGAGGGATTCGCCACCGCCGGAAAGGACGGTCGTGCCACAGCGCCGCCGCCATCAACATGGCCACGGCCGCGACCCAGGCGGCCGTAGCCACCGTCGCATCGCCACCCCGCGCTTCTAGGCCAGTAGCAATAAGCGTAGCGAGCAATGACGCGGCGGTGCCGCTCGCCGCAATCCAGGAGCGCGATCGAACGCCGGTGGCGCGCCGCGCCGCCCATGGCGCCATATCGCGCGGGCGGCCAAGCGCCAACCCGGCAACGGCGGCAGCGGCGATGCCGAGGACGACGATAGTCCAGAGACCAATCGCCGCAAGGGTGTCTATCTGGACGACGCGGTCTGGGGACCCGATGAGCAACTCGATCCAGAAGCCGAGTCCAAGCAGCACCAGAACAATGAGGAGCAAAAACGCACGGCCCGATTGCGCGGCATCATTGGTGAGTGGCGCGTCCTCACTGCGGTCCACTCGACCTTACCCCACTAGCCGCCCGTGGAGAGCGGTACATATGCCTGAAGTGGTCGCCGAGCGGTAGCGAAGATCGATCGTGGATCCGGCGCCTGTCGCGGCTAGGCGCTCGCTGCCTCCGTCGACGACGCCATTATAGCACCCAACAGGCCGGGGAACCTGGCATCGAGGTCGGCACGGCGCAGCATGGAATAGCGGTAGACGCCGGAGACGCGCGCGCTGGTGATCCCCGCCTCGCGCAGCACGCGCAAATGATGCGAGCCGGTGGACTTCGTGACCTCGATAGGGATGCGCTTTTGCAGCTCGACACAGCTCATCTCGCCGTGCCGCGCCAGCTTTCGCACGATCTCTAGCCGGTAGGGATCGGCGAGCGCGGCGAGCACGGTCGCGAGATCGATATCTCCGCGATCGGGCTGCTCCAACTCTCCACTCATGCGTAAAGTATAGCACCATCGGTTGCAAACAGTTCGATGAGTGTCGTACCGTACAATGGTTATCGAACTATAGGGGGATGGGAGTAGGTTTCGTGAACGTTCAACGACGCGCCAAGGCACGTGCCGTCGATCGGGGAGGCGCCCTCACGCTCACTGACCGGCAGCGATGGAGGCTGCTGCCGGTCGTGCTCACCGGCACCTTCATGGCGCTCTTCGATTTCTTTGTCGTCAATGTTGCGGCGCCCACCATGCAGCTCGACCTGCACGCCTCCACCGCGGCAGTGCAACTGGTGGTCGGCGGCTACGCCTTTACCTATGCCGCCTTGTTAATCACTGGCGGCCGGCTGGGCGACCGCTACGGCTACCGCCGGCTGTTCATATTGGGGATGATCGCGTTCGTGGCGGCTTCCGCCGCCTGTGGTCTTTCCCAGTCCGCGGACGAGCTCATCGTCGCGCGCCTGTGTCAGGGTCTTGCCGCCGCCGCCATGGTGCCGCAGGTCCTGGCCCTGATCACCGCGCTGTTCCCACGCACGGAGCGCGCCCGCGCGCTGGCCTGGTTTGGCGCCACCATTGGGCTCGGCTCGATTGCCGGCCAGGTTCTGGGCGGCGTGCTGTTGCAGGCGAATATCTTCGGTCTTGGCTGGCGCGCCATCTTTCTGGTGAACGTCCCCATTGGCCTGTTGGCGGTGTGGCTCGCGACCTGGCTGGTCCCGACCACGCGGTCGTCCGCCGAGCCGCGGCTTGACCCGATCGGCGTGGTCGCCATCTCCGGATCGCTGGCGCTGGCGCTCATTCCCCTTACCATCGGGCGAGAGGAAGGTTGGCCGGCATGGGCGCTGGCCATGCTGATCCTGTCGCTACCGGCGATCGCCGCCGCCGTTGCCTACGAGGGACATCTGGCGAGGCGAGGCGGCCAGCCGCTGCTTCACCTCGAATTGTTCCGCCAACGCACATTTAGCGCCGGTCTCGCCATCAGCATGGCGCTCTACGCCTATTTCGGCAGCTTTATGCTGAGCCTGGCGCTGTTCCTGCAAACCGGCCTGCGGTTCTCCGCCCTTGACGCCGGTCTCACCTTCGCGCCGGTCGGCGTGGCCTTCGCCGCCATGTCGTTGCTGGTACGGCCGCTGATTGCCAGATATGGCGCGCGTATCATTACCGGCGGATTGGCGCTCAACGCCATGGGCCTGCTGGGGATTCTGGCCGTCGTGCATGTGTCGGGCGGCGCGGTGGATTCCATGCGCCTCGTCCCCTGGTTCCTCCTCTGCGGGGCAGGCAACGGCTGCGTGATGCCGTCTCTGGTCGGCGTCGTGCTCGCCGGCGTGCCGGCCCAGAAGGCAGGAGGCGCCTCGGGCACGCTGGCCACGAGCCAGCAGTTTGCCAGCGCCATTGGTGTTGCCGGCCTCGGCGAAATCTTCTTCGGGGTACTCGGCGCGCACCCAACCATCGGGCGATTCGCCAGCGCCATCCAGGAGGTACTGCTGATCGACGTCGTCCTCGTCGCCGCCGGCCTTGCTCTGACCCAGTTACTGCCCCATCGAATGCCGGCGACAGCCCGGCAGGGAACCGCCAACCCGGTGGCCGAAGCCATTGAGCCGGTGCCGGAAGCCGGCGCGGCCTGAGCAACCAGCGCGGCCGCTCTTCAGCCGTCCCGCCGAGCACTATCTGGAGGCGCGGCCAGATCTGGCGGCGGGACTGGCCGCCTTGATGCGCCCAGGCGAGGGTGGGCGCGTGGCCTTGAAGCGGGCGCTGCTGCGCCGGCTGGCCGGCAGCACGCTCGATGACGCACGCGTCTACCTGCTGTGGGATACTGTAGAGGAATACCTGCCGCTCTCGGCGGTCGAGGAAGCCGCCCTGCGCGAGCAAATGCGCGCCGAAGGAGACCAAACCGTGGAAGCAACCGAGCTGACCTGGACCGAACGCATACGCCAACGTGGATTCGAGCAAGGTATCGAGCAGGGGGTTGAGCGAGGGGCGATTGCCGCCAAGCGCGCGGATGTAGCTACGCTGGTCCGCGCGCGCTTTGGCGAACTGCCGCGCGAGGTCGAGGCGCGCATCGAGACCGCCAATCGCGACACGCTTGACGACTTGCTGGTGCGCGTCGTGCGCGTCGGCTCGATCGAGGAGTTCATCGCCGAGTTATAAACCATAATCGGGCGCTTCCGAAACTCATCGCCGGCACGTTACGACCCGTGCGCGCTGCCGAGGTATGCCCGCGCCGCCCGAATACAGTCCAATAGCTCGGCGTGCGTCGCGGTGTCGCGCCCACTGACGATCGGGCTACCGTCGGGCCGCCAGGGACTGCCGTCGTGAGCAGTGACGACGTGGCCCGCTTCCTCGCACAGAAACGCGCCGGCCCCAAGGTCCCACGGGCACGCGGCGTCGAAGATGTTGCCGGCCAGCACGCCGCGTACCTGCATCGGCAGGGTGGCGCTCGTGCCCAACTCTCGCACGCTATAAAGGTTGCGCCGCGTCACCTCCCCTACCACGGCGGCCGAATAGTCCATACGGCCCTCTCCGCGCGCGAGGCCGCAGTCATAGTTCACCATGGTCGTGCCAGTGATGAGGCCACGTAGCGGTATACCGGGCACTTCCACCCGCGTGCTTGAGCCGCCCACGCTGAGCATGAACGTGCCCTGCCCGTGGACGGCGTACACGATGTCGTCGCGCAGTCCCTCCGCCACCACGGCGAGCACCGGCTCGCCGTCGCGCAACAGCAGGATGTTGGTACAGAAAAGCGGCAGGCCAAAGGCGAAGCTCTCGGTGCCGCACACCGGATCGAGCACCCAGATGGCGCCTTCGTCCAGGCGCCAGGGAGGCTTCGCGCTCTCCTCCCCCAGAATCCGGTGGCCTGGGAATGCCGACTCGATGCGCTGGGTAATCAATCGCTCCACCGCCTCGTCGGTAGCGGTAACGAAGTCGACCGCGGATTTCGCCTTGATCCCGGTTGGACGCACGAATTCGCGGCGCGTACGTGCCGCGGCGGCGATCGCCGCCTCTATCGCTACATCGAGCTCGCGCATCAGCCGAATATGACGGGCTTGAGAAACTCAGCGGCCTTCCTGGTCCCCTCTTCGAGGCCCATCAATGGATCTTCCTGTTCGATACTGAGCACGCCGTCATACCCCGTCATGCGCAACACGCTGACGAAATCGCGCCACCACGATTCGCCATGACCGTAGCCTACGGCGCGGAAGACCCAGGGCATCTTTCCCGGCACCTGCGGCATGGTGGTATCAAGACAGCCATTGATCGCGGTATTCAGCGGATCGATGCGCGTGTCCTTGGCGTGCACGAAGCCGATTGCGGAGCCCAGGGCGCGCGCTACCTCCAGCGGGTCCATGCCCTGCCACCAGAGGTGGCTGGGATCCAGATTGGCGGCGATGCTCTCGCCGGCGGCGGCGCGGAGGCGGAGCAGCGAGGCAGTATTGTAGACGCTCATGCCCGGATGCATCTCGAAGCACAGCAGCACGCCCCGCTCCTTCGCGAAGGCGCCCATCTCGCTCCAGAACGGCCCAATCACCTCGTCCCATTGCCACCGCAGCAACTCCTCAAAGTGAGGCGGCCAGGTGAACGTGACCCAGTTCGGGTGGCCGCCGCCAGGCGAACCGGGGCAGCCGCTCATGGTGACGACGCGATCGACGCCCAGCGCGCTGGCCAGGCGAATGGTATCGCGGACCACGCCGGCATCGCGCGCGGCAACGTCCGCCTGGGGATGAATGGGGTTGCCACTGCAGTTGAGCGCGCTGAGCGCCAAACCGCGGCGCTCCAGGCTGGCGCGCAACGCGGCGCGCGCGCCCGCGTCGGCCAGCATCTCACCAAGCTTCAGATGAGGCGCCGGCGAAAAGTTGCCGGTACCGATTTCCACGGCCTCGATGCCCCACGACACATAGCGGTCGAGCGAGTCATCGAGTGATAGGTTCAGGGTACTGTCGGTAAACACGCCAATTTTCATGCGCGTCACGCCTACCTTCTATTGCTATTGCGCATTATTTTTAACACGGAGTACGCGGAGACACGGAACGTTGGTGGCCAGGGCATCCTCACTTACGCTCGGCGCGACGCCAACTCCGAGCGAAACCTCGTGAAAGTATGTAGAACCTCTCTGTGTCTCCGTGATCTCCGTGTTACATTTGTCTTGAACTGGAACGGTTGAAGGCGTTGAACATGGCGATTGCCTGGAGGACGTCGGCCTTCCCCTCCTCGCCGCCGGTCAGCGGTTGAGCGCCGGTGGTGACGCAGTGGTGGAAGTGTAGCAGCTCGTTCTTGAACGCTTCCTCGTAATCCACCTGATGCTCCGACCGGGTGTATATCCCGTCGTTCATACGCTCCACCACCACCGGCGTGGGCACGCTTTTCAGGAAGGGCGAGGGGAAACGGATCTCCACCCGGCCGTCGGTGGCCAGAAAGGATAGATCCTCGCGGTAGTCGCGCACGTCGTCGAGGAACGCCCAGGTCAGCACGGCGCGCACGTCGGCGCCGTAGCGGAACGTGCTCATAATCGCGTTCCCATCCGCCCAAATCTCGGTGCTGAGCACGGCATCGGGCGCGCCAAGCAGTCCGCGCATGGCGTTGATATCGTGAATGATGCTGCCGAGCAATACCTCAAGGTAATTGAAGGCTAGCCAGGCGGGTACCTCGCCGACCGCCTCCCGTACCAGGGCGTCGGCCTCCGTTCGCAAGCGTTCAAGGGTACTCAGCGGCACGTCGCCGGCGCGGCTTATACGGTGATGGCTCAGGTATTGCGGCTCGGACGGATGCCAGATGTGTACCTCCACCGCGCGCAGGTACTCCAGCTGGCGGATCGCCTTTTGCGCGAAACGGTAGCCGGCGTCGTATCGCTTCATGTAGGCAACCATGAGCGTCACGTTCCGGGCACGCGCCGCCGCGATCATTTCGTCACCC
>JANWHV010000277.1 GCA_025450255.1 Chloroflexota bacterium
CGATGAGCCTCGGGCGCGAGACCGGAGCTACGGCCTGCGTGGCGGGCGGCATTGCCGGACTGCGCGATGGCGTCTCCGCCATACCCGAACGCTAGCGGAACGACCTTCGATGACAAGAACTTGTGCGGCCGCTCCTCGAGGAGCTGACGGCAGTGTGGTTGGCAGCGTCCAGGGAAGAGGTTGATGCTCCACAACCGCTCGCTGCTGGCCATCTCGCTGGTCGTCGCCGTCACTTTCATCGGCGTGGGCATGGTCGTGCCGGTCCGCGTGCTCTACGCGCAATCGCACGGCGCCTCCCTCGCGATCATCGGCGCCATGGCATCGGCGTTCCTCATCTCCAACTTCGTCTGCCAGTATCCGGTTGGCGTGCTCGCCGATACCTGGGGACGGAAGCGCCTGATGATCTGCGGTCTGGCCGCGCAGGCGGCACTCGGGCTCCTCTATCTGGTGGTCTGGGATCCGGTTTGGTTCGTGGTATTGCGCTGCGCCGAGGGCGCGTTCTCGGCCAGCGTGCTGCCGGCGGCGCGGGCCCTGGTGGCGGATACCGTTCCGCCCGAGCGGCGAGGCGAGGCATACGGCATTTTCGGATCGTTCCTCAATGCGGGCTTCCTGCTCGGACCCGCGCTTGGCAGCCTGCTGGCCTCCACCGGCTACAGCGCCGCCTTTGTGGGCTCGTGCATTTTCCGCGTCGTGGCGCTGGCAATCGTCGTCACCATGGTCAGGGATGGCGGACGCGTGTCCATAGCGGCGCGGCACCTGGCACGGGCTGTACCGCGCCGCGCGCTGTTCACCCTGCCGCTGGTCGGCGCCTATATTCTGGCCTTCGGAGACAATCTCTATTTTGGCTTCGATCTCACGCTGATGCCACTGTGGATGCGTAACCATCTGGGCGCGCCGGTGGCGGCGATCGGCCTCGCCTACGTGGCATGGGCGTTCCCCAATATCGTGGGCGCGCCGCTCGGCGGCCGCTTCGCCGACCGCGCGCGGCGCTCCAATCTGATTCTTGTTTTTGGGTTGGCGCAGGCGCCGATCTACGCGGCATACGGGCTCATGAGCGCGACCGTGCCCGCTATTCTTCTCTTCGGGCTGCATGGCGGCATCTACGCGCTGATGCAGCCCGCGGTCGACGCCACCCTGGCGGCAGCCTCCCCACCTGATGCTCGCGCGCGCGTCCAGGGCGTCTATAGCGCCGTGGGCCTGGTGAGCGCGTTCATAGCGGCAAACGTGTTGAGCGCCCTGTATGGCGTGAACTTCCGGCTGCCGCTCTTTGCCATGGCTATCGGCTTCGGCCTGTGCGTGGTTGCCGGTTGGACACTCATCCGCCTCGCCGAGGGCGGCACGACGCGGGCGATTGACCCCGCACCGGCCACCGATTGACCGCGCGGCGAACATCCGTCTTATGGTTAAGGTTTCTCGATACACGTATGCTAACTATGCGATCTAGATGATTTCATGACGCTTATACGGCTGGGGAGCAGTATGAAGTGGTTGGGTGTACGTAGGATATGGTTGCTTCCCGCGTTTGCCGTGGTGTTCTTGCTGCTCGCCAACGCGCTGGTCTTCTACGCGACGACGGAATCACAGGTTGACGAGAACGCGAAGGTCGCGCGCAGCCAGAAGGTTCTTTCCATGCTCGACCAACTGCGTGCATTGATAGTCGACGCGGAGACCGGGCAGCGCGGTTACCTGCTTACCGGCCAGGACAGTTACCTGGCGCCGTATACCATGGCCCGCGCCAAAATCGGGCCGCTGCTCTCAAGCTTGCGCGCGAGTGTTCAGGATAATCCCACCCAGCTACGGTATGTGCCGTCGCTGATGACGCTGGTCAATGCAACGTTGCGTGAGCTGCGAACGTCGATCGCTACGCGTCGCGGCCAGGGCGCCTCCGCCGCCCTTCGCCTTGTCCTGACCGGCACGGGCAAAGCCGACATGGATCGAATCCGCGGCCGGCTTGGCGCCATGCAGCAAATCGAATCGCGATTGCTGACCATGCGCAGGAATGACTTTAGCAACGCCGTGTGGACGACGAGAGTTACCCTGGTATTGGCTACGGCGGTCGACGTGATCTTGCTGACCGGCCTCATCCTGCTCTTGCAGCGCAATTCGGCGCACGCCGCGCGCGTGGCGGAGGAGCGGTCCGCGCTGCTCGACCGCGAAAGCGCGGCGCGATCCGAAGCCGAGCGCGAGCGGCACGCGGCACTGATCGAGCGAGCGCGCCTTGAAACGTTCTTCGAGGCCATGACGGACGCCGTGGTGATCTACGACTCTGGCGGGAACGTTGTGCAAACAAACGCCGCCATGCGCGCGCTTTTTGCCCTGGATGCCGATCAATCCGTATTGACACAGCCGGTGAATACCAGGGCCACGGAGTGGATGCTGCGTGACCCGCACGGCAACCCGCTCGCACCCGACCAGTGGCCGATACATAAGCTTCTGGGCGGTACGGTGCTGATTGGCGAGCGAAGTATTGATATGCTCATACGCGCGCGGGACGGGCGCGATGTGCTCGTAAACACTACCGGCGCCCCGATTTACGGCGCCGACGGCGCCGTGGGCGGCGCCATCTGTGTGTTCCATGACGAAACTGAGCGGCGGCGCTTGGCGCAAGCGGTTCGCGTCGAGCGCGACACCCTGCGCCAGGTCCTCGACATCCTGCCGGAGGCGGTGCTCGTGGCGGACACGGAGCCCCGGTTCCTGGTCAGTAACCAGGCGGCAAAGTCCATTCTCGGCGTCGACGTCGTCGGCACGCTGCTCCGTGTCTCCACGCCGGACGATCCCGGATCGTACAGTGCCTGGCACCTCGACGGCACCCCGTTTCCGGCCGAGGATTTGCCGCTGGAACGCGCGATTTTCCACGGAGACCTGGTGCACGGTATGCAGTACCGGGTGCGAAGCGCTACCACCGGCGGCGACGTGCCCGTGCTGGCCAACAGCGCGCCGATACGCGATGAAGCGGGCAGGATACTCGGCGGTGTCGTGGTGTTTCAGGATATTAGCTCGCTCAAGGATCTCGAGCAGCAGAAGAACGATTTCCTTGCCACCATCGCGCACGATCTCAAGAACCCGCTGACGGTCATAACGGGGCTCTCGCAGGTATTGCTGCGCCGGATACAGCGCACGGATTCCCCTGACAACACGCGTATCCACGATGGTCTCTCGACGATCGACCGTACCGCCCGCAACATGGCCCAGCTCGTTTCGGAACTGCTCGACAGTAGCCGCTTGCAGATGGGCCAGGCGCTCCATCTGGATCTGCAGTCCGTGGACCTCGTACCGCTGTTGGAGGAGACGGTGCGGGAGTATGGGCAGTCCAGCCAGCGCCACGCCGTGCGGTTTATGCCGAATCAACAGCATGTGCTCTGCAGGTGCGATGGGGCGCGCGTGCAGCGCGCCGTCGCCAATGTCCTGACGAACGCGATCAAATACAGCCCGCGAGGCGGCGCCATTTCCGTGTCGCTGGAGGCTGGCTCCTCTGGAACCCTGCCCGGTGATCCTGGCCAGGTAGTTATCGGCGTGAGCGATCAGGGCATGGGCATACCGGCGAGCGACATATCACGGATCTTCGAGCGGTTCTACCGGGCGACAAACGTGGGCCAGATTGTCGGCACGGGTATCGGCCTGGCCGGCGTCAAGCAGATCGTCGAGCAGCATGGCGGCACGATTGCCATTGAGAGCGTGGAGGGTACGGGGACGACCGTGACCATTCGCCTACCGTTGGCGGGCCCGCCCAGGCAAGACGATCCGGCGGATCAATCCGCGCGGGCGTGAGGGGCGGCTACCGGATGTGGATCGTTACCCGATCGAACTCATACCACTTCTTGGTGGAGGGCAGGTAGGCGTCGACCATGATCCGCATGTCGCCTTTGCGCGCGTAGGCGTGCTTCACCGTCCAGCCGTAGGCAACTTTGCCGTCGCCAAAGTGCCAGCGCCACGGCGTGCGCACGGCATTGGGCAGGAGCGATTGCGCCACCTCGCGCCGGTTCTCGGTGAAGGTGATTGTCTTATGCGGCGCGAAGGGGGCGCTAAAGACAAACGGGCCCAGGCTTGCCAGCTCTTTGAGCTGCGCCGAACTGGTGGGAACCTGCTTGTTGACGACATCCAGCACGCCGTTCGCCGATAGCGACGGCTTGAGGTCCAGCGAGCAGGCGTACGCCGTCGTGGCCGCGCCGGTGACGGCAAAGGCCAGGAGCAGCGCCGCCAACGACCAGCGATGCACAGGACTCGTCATACCCGCCTCCGTGTCACAGCAGTGTCTTCGCCGCCGCGGCGATCCGCGTCGCCATCACCGGCACCTGGAAGTAGGCGCGAAGCGAGCCATGCCGGTCGAGCAGGTACATGCCCGCGTCATGCACGATCGAGGCGCCTTGCTTGAAGATCGGCGAAGGGTCCGGCACGTAGATGCCGTAGGCCGCCCATATTGGCTTCAGCACGCTTCTCGGCGCCGTCAGGTAGTGCCAGTCGGTCCCCTGCCAGCCGGCTTCCTGGGCGAATGCTTTGGTGTTCGCGGCGCTGTCCTGCTCGGGATCCACGCTAATCACTACCACGCTCAGCTTCGAGGAGTCGACGCCGAGTTGTTTCCGTGCCAGCCGCACCGTGACGCCGACCAGCGGGCACTGCTCTTTGCATACCGAGCTGAGAAAGGTCAGCAGCACCACCTTCCCGTGCAGCGAGGCTGGGGTGATGGCCGTGCCATTCTGATCCTTCAGGGCGAAGGCCGAGGCGCGCTTGGGTGGAGTGAACACGAAGTCGGCGCTGAGATCGTGGCCGGATACGCTGCCGGCAAGTGGTCCCAGCGGCTCGACCGGGGCGCACCCATCACAGCGAATCGCGCCCGCCTGCGCCAGGCCATTCCGCACCGTCTGTTGCGTTAGCGGGCCGCTGATCTGGCCGTGCAGCTTGCCGTGGGCGTCGATGAAAAAGGACGTCGGCAACGTCGCCACGTCGTACTGCCAGGAGACGGCCTGGTCGTCGAGCACCATGGGGTATGGTATATGCGCCGCCTGGGCCAGCCGGCCCGCGGCGGCCGCGGTATCGGCTTGCGTGGCCACGCCGATCACGCGCACGCCCTTGTCCCTGTAGGTTTGCGCCGCCCACTTAAGGGTCGGTATTTCGTCGAGACACGGCCCGCACTGGGAGTTCGTGAAGTTGAGCA
>JANWHV010000278.1 GCA_025450255.1 Chloroflexota bacterium
CTTTCAACCTGACCGTTATTGTCTTGACCTTCGCTTTGTCGCTGGCGTTGACGGCAGTGGTGCGCGGTCTGGCGCGGGCCGACCGTATTGAAAAGACGCACAACCAAGGTCGGTAAGCGTTTTTCGCGCCAGTAGGCCAGAGCCAGAAATTCGTCGATCGCCTTGGAGCAGGCATAGCTCCAGCGCCCTTTCGTGGTGGCGCCCATGACCAGGTTGCCGTCTTCCCGGAACGGTATCTGATTGCTCAGGCCGTAGACTTCCGACGTGGAAGCGACCAGGACTTTTTTCTTCTTTTTGTTGGCCTGCTTGAGCACGACCTCGGTGCCATGCACGTTGGTTTCAATGGTTCGGACGGGGCTCTCGACGATAAGCTTGACGCCGACGGCCGCCGCCAGATGAAATACCACGTCGCATTGATCGACCAGCTCGGCGACAACGTGGGCCTTGTGAACGCTGTCGATGGTGTACGAGAATCGGGGATGCTTCTTGAGGTGCTGGATGTTGTCCATGCTCCCCGTGGACAGATCATCCAGGATGAAAACCTCATCGCCGCGTTCCAGATAGGCATCGGACAGATGGGAACCGATAAAGCCCGCGCCGCCCGTAATCAAAACTCGCATATCATCCCTTTCAACATTTGGCAAACGAGGGGCGTAAACCCCTTGAAACACGATCGAAGCGCGTAATGCGCGCCGCATGAGTGCGCAGCAGCGAAGCGTAGACCTCGGCAATCCGCCGGACCATGGTTTCAGCACGGAAATCGGGGTCCACGCGCCGGCGGCAAGCCTCGGCCATTCCCAGCCGCAGTTCAGGATTGTCAAGCAACCGCGTCACGGAATCAGCCAGGCCATCCGCATCGCCCGGGTGCACGAGGTAGCCGGTTTGCCCGGGAATCACCACCTCGGGAGCGCCGTCGCTGTCGAAAGACACACACGGCTTCCCCATGGCCAGTGCCTGGGGCAGGACGCGCGCGAGGCCCTCGCGCAGCGATGTATGCACCACCAGATCCATCGCCGAAATCATTTCCGGAATGCGTTCGCGCTCCACGAGGCCGGCAAAGACGAAGTTTTCGAGAATGCCCAGCCGGCGCGCCCGTTCGGACAGGTGCTCGCGCAGAATGCCGTCGCCCACCAGGAGAAAACGGACGCGCGGATTGCGGCGCACGATGGCCGGGGCGGCGTCGAGGAGCTGATCGTGTCCCTTGAGAGGAAATAGCCGCGCGATCTTGCCGACCACGGGTGCTGTCTCGTCGATTCCGAACTCGCGGCGGACACGTTTGCCGTCGAGATCGGGACGCAAGAACCAATCCAGCTCCATGCCGCTATAAATGGTGGTGAACTTGTGCGCGCGATCGACACGGGCAGCAATCGCCTTGCGGCTAATGATGTCCGAGACGCTGATGAAGTAATCCGTAAGTGGCGCGCAGACCTTTTTCACACCGCGCCAGAGCCGGTTAATCACCCAGGGCTGATACTCGTGGAAGACCAGGCTGTGAAGCGTATGCACAACGATTGGCGTACCTGCCATGCGCGCCGCGATCCGCCCCAGGACGCCGGCTTTCGATGACTGGGTGTGTACAATGTGGTACCGGCCGCTGCGAATCAGGCGATAGAGCTTCCACAGCGCCATCATGTCGGAGCGCGGATCGACGTTGCGGCACAGCTCCGGCAACACGATCAGGTTCGTGGTCGCGCGGGCCCGGCTCAGCAATTCGCCCTCCGGCCCGTCGTCTACACCACTGCACAGCGTGACGTCGTAACCGGGAATCCGGTCGAGCCCCTCGACGGAGAGTAGCGTGTTTTCCTGGGCGCCGCCCACGATCATGCGCGTGATGACGTGCAGAATGCGCACCGAGGAAGCCTGATTTGTCACGCTGAGCGTGCTCATTGACGGCCCACCACCAGATAATCGCGGTCCATGACGATCCAGTCATAGCGCGTGACGCCCGCTTGTTCGAGGATCGCCCTCACACGCTCTTCGCTATAGAGGTACAGCGGGCAGCCCTTGAGCCAGAAGCGCGCGCGCCGGACGGGGACGCGCCACTCGCGGGCCTTGGGGAAGCTCATTACGAGTGTCTGCTCGGTTAGCTCGCGCATGCGCTTTACCAGGGGCACGGGATCGGCGATGTAATCGAAGAAGCCCAGGGCCGTGCTGGCGTCGAAGGGACCATCCGTCACCGCGTCAGGGAACAAGCCGACGCGGAATTCGCAGCGCTCGGCGATACCGCGGCGCCGGGCCGCTTCATTGGCCAGGTCAATCATGCGCGGCGCGAAATCGACGCCGACCACGCGGGCAGCGCCGCGCTCGGCGTAGGCCAGGCAATAGCGGCCCGACCCGCAGCCCACGTCGAGAACCGTCTTCGCCGTCAATGGCTCCAGCAGCTCGAGCGTGAGCTCAAGCCGGCGGCGAACCACGCCGCGCCAGACCCGGTCGATCCAGCGCGCGACCAGGCCTTTGTGATCGTCGTCATAGATGGCGTCAAAACGTATTGCGTCCGCGTCGAAGTGAGCGCGAACTTTTTGATCAATGGACACCGAGGACCTCACACATGGGGGCGAATCGGAAATCGGCCAGCAGCCGGCGCAGCCGCTGTTCCGTCGCCTTCAGGTTAAAGTAATGGGTAAGGGCAATGCGCCGGGGCAACGGAATGCGCGGATGTTCCGGATCGACTTCCCACGGATGCAAATAGAACACCGCGGGGCGCGCCTGCCGGTTAATGTTGCGAAAACCCCAGCGCGTGAACGCATAGGGAAAGATCCGGAAGTAAGCGCCGCCTGCCACCGGAATGTTTCGGCCCAGCATGCGCGACGTCGACAGCGGAAACTCCACGAGATCGGCACCGTTAGCCGCGTCAACCGCATACGGCCAGCGCGGCGCGTCCGGAATGCCATAGCGGTAGTTGAGGACCGGAAAAACGCTCGAGTCATAACGAATGCCGCAATCTGCGAGGACATCGAAGGCCCAGAGCGAGTCGCGCGTGATCGAGAAAAAGGGGGCCCGATGGCCCAGGACCGGCTGCCCGGTCAGGTTTTCCAGCAGGCGGATTGAATGCCGCAGTTCCTCCCGGAACGTCTCCGGCGTCATTTGATACACGAGGGTATGCGAGTAACCGTGCGTGGCCACCTCGTGCCCTGCTCTGGCAATATCGCGAACCAGGTCCGGATGCCGCTCGGCCACCGCGCCCAGAACGAAAAATGTCGCCCGCACCTCGGCTTCGCCAAGCACATTCAAAAGACGCCGTGCCGCCAGTGGAATGCGATCCTCGTAACCGGCCCACTGCGCGGCCGGGATCTCGAGGCCCTGATACCAGTCCTCGAAATCGATCGTCAACGCGTTCGTCACTTCCGGCACGGCCATCACGGTAAGTCCTCGAGAGACGATTTCCGCAGCGCTCAGGCAGGGACAATCCGTTCCCGGTGGTGCGTCACGTTACGGGTAGCATTGCGCGTGTCGATGATGAGCGGCGCGTGCTCGACCAGCGCGGGCCAATCGTACGCCGAGTGATCGGTGACAATGATAAATGCGTCCTGGCCGCGGAGAAATTCGGGGCTGAGCGCCTGGCTCTGCATGTCGAGATTGGGATAGCGGCGCATGCGCGGCAAGCGCGGAATATGCGGATCGTTGTAAGAGACCTGTGCCCCCTTGTGCAGGAGCAGCTCCATCAGCTCGAAGCCGGGAGACTCGCGCGGATCGTCGACGTCTTTTTTGTAGGCCATGCCCAGGAGGGTTACTTTGCTACCTTTCACCGGCTTGCAGCGGTCGTTGAGCGCATCCGCGAGCTTGCTCACGACGAAACCGGGCATGGCGGTATTGATTTCGCCGGCCAATTCGATGAAGCGGGTACTCAAGCCAAACCGCCGCGCCACCCAGGTCAAGTAGAATGGATCGATGGGAATGCAATGTCCACCCAGGCCGGGACCGGGGTAAAACGCCTGAAAGCCGAAGGGTTTGGTCTTGGCCGCCTCGATAACCTGCCAGACATCAATGCCCATGCGGTCGTAGAGGATTTTCAATTCATTGACGAGTGCGATGTTGACGGCACGGTAGGTGTTTTCGAGGATCTTGCAAGCCTCGGCGACTTCGGGACTGGCAACGGAAATGACGCGTGCCATGACCTCGCCGTACAAAGCGGCCGCCACCTCGAGGCTCGACGTTTCGAGTCCGCCGACAACTTTGGGAATGGCCGGTCCGGAAAAATTGACGTTACCTGGGTCTTCGCGCTCCGGGCTAAACGCGAGAAAAAAGTCCTTGCCCGCGCTGAGGCCGCCGCTTTCCAAAATCGGCCGCACCACGTCGCGGGTCGTTCCCGGATAGGTGGTGCTTTCCAAGATGACGAGCTGTCCGGGCCGAAGCGTGGCCGCGATGGCCCTGGTTGAATTGATGACGTATTGCAGGTCCGGCTCGCGCGCCTCGGTGAGCGGCGTGGGAACGCAAATGATCACCGCGTCGGCCTCGGTGAGCCGTGTGAAATCGCACGTGGCCTGGAAGCCTTGCTGGCGCATGTCGGCGATAATGGCCGCGGGAATGTGGCCGATGTAGCTCTGCCCCACTTGCAGCCTGGCGATCTTCGCCCCGTCAATGTCAAAGCCGAGGACCGAAAAGCCCTTGGCGCAAAACGCTCGCGCCAGCGGCAAGCCGACGTAACCGAGGCCGATGATGCCGACGCGCGCGTGCCTCCGGTGGATGCCGCTGAGCAGGTCGCTCCGGTACGACTCGGTGCCGTTCCTCGGTACTTCCTCGACGATGAGCGCCTCCGGCCAGGTCGTGCCGTCGTGCAACGCGCGCACACGCGGGCCGCAAGGCTCTGCCGACGGGCAAGCAGTTCGCAGGGGCAGGGTCTCGGTAGTCGCACTTGTCGTATTCATGAACCTGTATCTCTCGAAAAGTTACCTGACCATATCCTGAGGTGAAAGCACGGCGATCATTGTATTGACATATGGGTGTCGCAACCACGCCTACCGCGCGGACTTCGTCCCCGTGGGTTTCCATGAGGCGCGCCGAATGCTGATGCCGTCGGGTCAGCCGGCGCGGACTTCGTCCCCGTGGGTTGCGTGGCCGGAGCCCGCACCAATGACGCGCGGCCGTCTTGGTATCCATCCGGGACACCTGGCTGCGCGTGGGCAACGCTAGACCGATTTTGGTCCCGCCAGCGGCGCCGC
>JANWHV010000279.1 GCA_025450255.1 Chloroflexota bacterium
ACGCCGAACATGTATTGCTTGTAATACGTCGTATCTAGAACTGCTGAGCGAAAGGCATCAGCAAGCACATCACCGGGACCCGAAGGAACCAGCACGTCAATTGGTGTTGGCACTTCGCCGAGCAACGTGCCATCACGGGCAATGACGCCAAGATCGGTCAATGGGGATCTATAATAAAGGCCGTAACCACCGAGCATACTTTCAACAGATTCTCCACGCTCAACGACCCCCGTGGCCTTCACTTTGGCGGCTGCAGGCCCGCTCCGATTCTTACCAACTATGCCGGACGGCCTGACACCACATCCGTTCAGGCAAAGCTCGGCTGCAATGCCGAGCTCATATTCTCGAGCTTTGATAAAGGTTGAGAGCGCGAGCTTCGATGGCGGCAGTTGTTTCGCTTGGTATTCACTGAGCAAGAACGTGTAGAAGCTGAGATAGCGAGCACGTTGGGATAAGGCCATGATCCCAGGAACAAGCTGGGGCATAATACGATCTATAGTGATCGTTTGGAATCCGAGGGGATCGCGCCCAGGGATGATCCGAAGGGTTTGACTGAGCCATTGCGGCTCACCGCATATTGCTGCGCTGCCTGAAAGGTCATTTGCGAGATTCAAATTGAACCCACTCACGAATAGCTCGAATCATGTTAACGAATCCTCCGGTCTCGCCGAAGAGCGGAAATACAGGCTCGGAAACTTGTTTACGCGGTGCAGCTAGTTGCGGGCAACGCGACCGTTCTGATAAGGCCAAGTCTACGTTCATGGCCATCGAATTACTAGGGCGCGAACGGGCGATCACTCAGACCGCCGTGTGGCGCCAGCTGGTCTAACTTCCCCGATCTTCTATGAGGGTTCCTCTGAAGACGTAGGGCACCGATCTGTAAAAGGCGAACCTCGAATGGCGTTGTCTCACCCATCAGCGTAGGATTTAAGCGGATTGAGGGAAGTCATGGCAGCATATCGGACCACGTGATAGTGTTCGCGTATTGTAGTGCTGGCGAGACTGTCGTCGAGCGCGTAGAACAATATCCTTACCTGAAACTCGCTCGCTCAGGCGGGGATCGGCAAAAGGTCCGGCGCCACCCATTCCGCGCGGGCAGCGGCGCCGGCTATCGTCTCGCGCCGCCAATGATGATAGAGCAGGTCCTTGTCCAGCAGCCGTGGGAAAACTTCGAGGAATGTGTCAAAGTCGTCGATATCCGGACGCGAGCGCGCCATGTGATCGACAATGCGGACCCAGAAGCGCGTAATCGTCTCATGGTACTTGGCGGCCTGGCAGTGCGTGGCCGCGAAGCCGCGAATACCCTCGCCGATGGCGATGCCTGCCGCCTCACCATCCATCTGGCGGCACAGCAGCCAGGCCAGACGGAGATGGTCGCGGTGGTGAAAGTGCGTAACCGGCAATGACCCCCGCATGAAGGCCCGCAAGAATTCCTCATCGCTCATCGCATGATCTCCTCGATAGATGCTATGACCCGGAAGAACGCCTCCACGTCGCCGGGATCTGTCCGCTGAATGACCGCCTCTTCGATTGCGCCGAGCGCGGCGCCGATCCGCCCCGCCACGATCCGGCCCTCATCGGTCAGCAGGACCAGGATCGAGCGCCGCGATCGCGGATGGATCTGGCGCCGGACGAGCCCGCGGCGCTCGACGCGATCGAGGATGCCGGTGAGTGTCGATCGCTTGTGACCGAAACTCCGATGCAGCTCGTTGATCGAGCACTCGCCGGCTGCCGCCAGATACCCCAGCACGTGGATCTCTGCTTGCGTCAGGCCCAGGTCGCTAAAGGAGCGCTCACCCCAGAGGGCCGCCGCGTGCGTGGCGCGTTCCAACGCCGGAATGATGCCAGCTCGCCCGTACTTATTCATACGTGAATGAATTATACGCTTCCGTATTAATAGCCGCAAGGATGCATGACTGTCGGTTGGCGCTTAGCTTAAGATGACAACGTAGAGGAGCGGATGGTCCGAGATCGACTCTCGGATCGCGGGGCCGTGACGCGCAATTGGCGCGTGTCAGTCCGCGGTATCCGGTGATTTTTGCCGTTGTCGGCGAAGAAGCAGCGTGGATTCGAGCAGCGGCAGGATTGCCGCGTCCTTGGCACGACCCGCCGCGCGCTTGGCCAGCATGAGACCGGGGAGATCGAGTACCGCGACTTCCAGCCCGTTAACGTCGAGGGTTACCGCATGCCGTAGCACCTCAGGATAATGTCCCAGGCCGGCAACTTGACCCAGCAGATCGATTGGACCGGCGTCGGTTTGCAGCGTCAGATTTGGCGCGTCGCGCAGCGTACGCTCATCCCAGCGCCAGGGCAGCGTACGCGCGATGCCGTCCGACAAACCTTCCACGCGCAAGCGCGGCTGGAGAGGCGCGAGCGCCTCGATCAAGCGCGGGAGGTTCTCCGGAAGGGTATCGAAGCAAAAATCGATATCCTGTGTGAGATACGGGATCCCCAGGGCTACCGCTGCCATGCCACCGATTAAGACCACACGGCACTCGGTTTCCACAAAACGGCGCAGGAAGAGAGCGGTATCAAGTCGCGGCTCATTCATTGGCTGGCCTCCCGCGCGCGTTTAGCCTGCCGCAGTTGCCGCACCAGCACCAACTGACGTTCCATGTTGGCGATGCGCTCGGCAGGGGTCTGTGCCAGCGTGGCCTCGATCAAGGACATATCCACCCCCCACTGCCGCAACTCGCGCAGGCGTGCCCCGTCTCGCGCCGCGCCGGACGTGCCGGGGCCCGGCTCAACCCGTGGGCGCTCACCCCGCGCAAAGCGGCGCACCAGCGCCGGCAGATCGTCGCCGCTGCCGCCGTCCCGCTCCTGGGCGATGAACGCGGGCAGCAGGTGAATTTCGCGTGAGAGCGCCTCCGGCGCCACAGATTCCGCCGCCAGGTCACGTTCCGCTTCCGCGGCGAGCAGCGCCAATGCCAGCGCCGTGCTGCCGGCCGCGTCCGGCGCCAACTCGGCGGCGAGCACGGGCCGCAGGATGGCGGTAAAGTGCCACGCCCGCCTCTCATCCATAACCCGGCTACCCTGTATTTCTACGATCGCCGCGCGTCCTCCGCGCGTTGCTGTGTACATGATAGCGCGCTCACCCCCCGGCCTTCCGCTGGTGTTTTTGCGAGCCGCTCCATACCGGCCGCCGCGCTTGAGCGTTGGATGCGCTCTTCCAGCCGGCGCTCTCTACCCCTTGACCGCTCCGGCGACCAGGCCCTCGACCAGCCAGCGCTGCACCAGGGCGAAGAGAATGACCACCGGGATGATGATGATCACCGTGGCCGCGGCAATCTCCCCCCACTGCGCGATCAGCGATTGGCTGATCTGATAGATGTACAGCGGCATCGTCGCGGTGCCGTTGCTGCTGGAGATGACCGAGACGAACAGATAGTCGCCCCATGACACGATGAAGGCAAAAAAGGCCGCGACGGCCAGACCGGACAGGGAAGTGGGAAGCACGATGCGCAGCAGTGCGCCGAGCCTGGTGCAGCCGTCCACCAGCGCCTGCTCGGTCAGCGCCTGCGGCACCGCGTCCATGTAGCTCTTGAGCATCCACACACAGAAGGGCAGGGCCAGGATGCTGTGCGCAAGGATGATGCCCAGGTACGTATCGGCCAGGCGCAGATCCAGAATGAGTGTATAGAACGGCACCAAGATAAGCACGCCCGGGAACATCTGCGACGTCAGCAGGACGATCAGCAAGCCGCGCCGTCCCCAAATGCGGTATTTACTCAAGCCGTACGCGGCCAACGTCGAGACCACCACGGAGATCGCGGTTACCGCGAGGGCGATCAAGGTCGAGTTCTTCAGGTAGGTCTCGAACGACGAACCCGAGGACTGCCAGAGATCCTGGTACGACGCGAAGGTCAGCTCGTTCAGGCGCGGCAGCAAGGACCCACTGAAGATGGAATCCTGGGTCTTGAGCGACTGCAGCACGAGCCACGCTATCGGCAACAGGAAGAAGCCGTAGTAGAGGAAGAGCAGTATATAGGTGCTCACCATCTTGAGCCGCGTCATGCGGTTGATCATGTCTCCGTCTCCTGCACCATGAAGATGTACGGGATGGTGACCACCAGGAGCATCAGCATCATCACGACGCCCGCGGAGGCGGCGAAGCCTGCCGTATAGTTGTGCCAGAACTGCAGGTATACGTAGACCGGCATGACCATCGTGGCGTTGACCGGCCCGCCGCCGGTGGAGAGGTAGACAAAATCAAAGTTGTTGAAGGTCCAGAGCACGTGGATGATCACCATGATCATAGCCACGTAGGCGACGCCGGGTATGGTGATGTGGCGGAAGCGCTGGAACGCCGAGGCGCCGTCGATGGCGGCCGCTTCATAGTGATCGGCTGGAATGCTTTGCATCGAGGCGAAGAGGGCGATGCCGAAGAAGGGCGCGTTCCGCCAGACGTGCATGATCACGATCGCCGGCATCGCCAGGTTGAGGTCGCCAAACCAGAAGGCGTTGTAGCGCCCCAGGCCGATGTCCTTGAGAAGAATATTGACCAGCCCATACCGCGGCAGCCACATCAGATTGAACATCATCACCGTGGCCACGACCGGGATAACCCAACTGGCCATGGTAACGCTACGGAAGATGCGAATCCCCGGCACCTTCTGGCGCAAGAGGAGGGCCAGCCCCATGCCCAGCACCAACTCCAGGACGACGGCCCAAAACGTCAGCTCAACCGAATTGACCAGCGCGGACGATCCTGGAAAGCCGTTGAAGAAGTCCGGATCGGCGAACAGGGTGCGAAAATTGTCGAGGCCGACGAAGGTCTGCTGTCCCGGGTTCAAGGTGCCGGCGTTGGTAAAGCCGAGGACAATGCCCTGGACGACGGGATACAGCACGACCAGGCCAATAAGGGCCAGGGCCGGCAGTGCCAGTACATAGCCGAACCACTCCCTGTCCTGTGCCCGCAGCAGGGAGGACAGGGCGCGCGTAAGGGGACCGGGTCGGAGCGTGAGCGCTAACCCGGTCCCGTCTGCCCGGCGTGTACGATCGGACGGTTCGTGCATCGAGGGCGGTGCTAGAGCACGCCCTGTGCCAGCAGTTGACTCAGTCTGCCGTGCAGGGCGGTACCTGCCTGCGCCGGCGTGGCCTGCTTGTACACGACGGTCTGCAACACCTTGAAGATGGCGTCGAAGACGGCCGTCCAGTTCAGCGGATCGAGCGCGACGCCGGTGGGGACGAGCGCGCCGAAGTCCTTGTGCCACCAGTCGGAGGCCTGGGCGTCGGTCCGCGGCGCGATGAAGCCGGAATCAGCGGACCAGGTGCTCAGAATCTTCTTCGACGATAGGAACTGGATGGCCTCCCAGCCGGCGGCTTGGTTCGGGCTGTACTTGTTGAGCAAGAGCGGCTTGACCTCCAGATAGGTGCCGCTGCCGCCGCCCGGCGCCACCGGTA
>JANWHV010000280.1 GCA_025450255.1 Chloroflexota bacterium
ACCAGCACCAGGATCAGTACCCCAAGCAGCAGCGGCCAATTGCGCGGGCGTCGCCGCCGAGCGACCACGCGATCGCCCCCCATGCGCGCGATCAGGGCCGAGGTCGGGTCGAGCGCCCTAGCGACGGCCATCAATCACCACCCCTTGCCGGCAATACGCGCAATCACTCATAGCTCACTCGTGGGTCAAGCACGGCGTAGGTCACGTCGGTCAGCAGATTGATCAGCACCACGAACAGCGCCAGGATCAGCGTAATTCCCTGCACGACCGCGTAGTCGCGCTGCAGGATGGCCGAGACCAGCAACTGACCGACGCCGCCCAGCGAGAATACGTTTTCGACGATCACCGTGGCGCCGGTAAGGAATGCGATATTCACGCCGAAAATCGTCACCGTGGCAAGCAGGGCATTGCGCAGCACATGACGCGTCATGATCTTGCGGCCCGACAGCCCCTTCGCGCGCGCCGTGTCCACGTAGTCGGCCTGCAGAACGCCGAGAATACTGTTTCTCAGGGACCGTATCAAGATCGCCGAAAAGGCCAGGGCGATGGTGAGCGCCGGCAAGAACAGGTGGTAGAGATGGTCTGTCACGCCGTCGCCAAAACCGCTCACCGGAAACACATGCCAGTGGACGCTGAAGACCAGCACCAGCATAATGCCGACCCAGAACGCGGGCATCGCCAGCGCCAGCATGAACACGGCCCGAATAGCCTGGTCGACAACGCCTTGCCGCCGCAGCGCCGCCGCCACCGCCAGCGGCAGGGAGATCACGATTGACAGCACCGCCGCGTAGCCGATCAACCAGCCCGTGACCTCAAGCCGGCCGCCCAGCAGGTCTCGTACCGGTTGCACGTAGTAGATGGAATCGCCGAGATCGCCGTGCAGGAGCTTCCCCATGAAAATCAGGTACTGGTTCCACAGCGGCTTGTCCAACCCCAGGGACGCGCGCAGCGCGTGCGCCGAGGCGGCAGTATAGTGCGCGCTCAATATCGCGGCCACCGGATCGCCGGGGATCAGATGAACCAGGAAGAACACTATGATCGTGACGCCTATGGACACCGGGATCATCTGCGCCAGGCGCTGCCCGACAAAACCGAACCTACCCAAATTTGTCTCCCCGGACCGTCAGCGAAACACGAGATACGGCCTAAAGGCCACGCTGGGTCAGGACTGTGAGACTCTCCGGCGTAAACACCGGAGTCTCACGCTTACCACACCGTATGCTCTCGCCCTGAGTAAACGCTGGAGCTTCACGATCGCCGCGCCACGAGCTCTCGGCCCTGAGTTGAAGGGTCGAGAGCCCGGCACGATTGCACCACGCGCCTTACGACTTGGTCACGCCCCTGAGCACGAAATAGCCCTGGGTATTTTGCTTGAAGCCATGCACTTTGTTGTTCACGCCGTCGATCAGCGGGATGTATTCAATTGGGAACCAGGGCACTTGTTGCGCGAAGATCTCCTGAATCCTGTAATAGATTTGCACGCGCTTGGCCGGATCCGACGTTCGCTCGGCCAGACGCGAGAGCGTCGCCAGGGTGGGGTTGTTGTAATGTGTGAGGTAATCCTGCACGATGGTCGGGTCGACCGAATAGGAAACCAGCTCGTCGGGATCCGGTATATCGTTGGTCCAGTATTGAGTAAAGAAGTCGAACTTGTAGTTCTGGTTGTTTGTGGCCAGGGTGGTCGGGTCCTCGGGGTTGATTTTGACGGTGATGCCGAGCGGTTTGACCTGTTGTTGGAAGACCACCGCGATCTGGTTGTCCAGGACATCGCCGGCCCGCACGTCGAAGGTCATGGCGAAACCGTGTGGGACTGACGATTCGCTCATCAACTTCTTGGCCAGCGTGAGATTTTGTACCGGCGCTTTCAGGTTCGAGTCCCAGGCGATCGCGCCCTGAGGAAGAAACGAATTGGCGGGCGTGGCGTACCCATAATAGACCGTGCGGTTGAATGCCTGCCGATCCAGGGCATAGTTGACCGCCTGGCGCACCTTCAAGTCCTGCCACGGCTTCACCAGGTGATTCGGCTGCAGGTACTTAATGTAGGAGGAGGGGTACAGGGCGGGCTGCGCGGATTGGCTCCCCTTGAGCTGCGCGACCAGGTTGGGCGCCAGCACGTTATCGACGTCGATGTCTCCGGACTGCACCTGAAGCAACCGCGACGTATCGTTGGAGATCACGCGCAGCTCAACCCTCTTGAGCGGATAATTGGCGGCATCAAAGTAGTTCGGGTTCTTGGTCAAAACGGTTGTCTGGCCGGGAGTGAAGCTCGACAGCATATATGGCCCGCTGCCGATGGGGTGCGCGGATACGCCCTTCACGCCGACCTTCTTGAAATAGGCCATCGGATAGATGCCGGTGGAAAACACCGCGACGTCGGACAGGAACGGCGCCCACGGGAACTTCAAGGTGACCCGGACCGTGGACGGATTCACGGCGTCGACTTTGCTGATCGCGGTCTCGAGAAACGACCAAGCTAGCTTGGGGTCCTGAAGACGGTCGAGGCAAAACTTCACGTCCGCCGCCGTCACCGGCGTGCCGTCGGTGAACTTCACGCCCGGTCGCAGGTGGAAAGTATAGACCTTCTGATCCTTGCTGATGTCCCAGCGCGTCGCCAACTCGGGCTTGAGAGACGTGCCGTCGTCCCCTGGCCGGAGCAGCGCGCTGTACAGGTTGACCGCCACCCAGATACTGGGATTGTCCGGCATGTTCGGCGCGTCGAAGCCCTGCGGGCTGATCGGCCAGCCGATTACCAGCGTGTCGTTGCCGGCCGCGTGGGATTCCGGCGTGCCGCGCACGGCGGGCGCGATTGCCCCTACCAGCAATGCGCCGGCAAGCATGATTGAACGCGCGCGAATGGGCAGGAATCCCCGTCGAGTCGGCGGCCTCTGGACGATCACATCGTTCATCTTAAACATGACTCCTGATTATGCATGTAACCGCTCTGCCAGGTAAGAACCGCTGGGCAAGCCACGCCCTGCGCGGGCTGAATATATGCGTGCCGCGGACGACTTCTTCGCGTCTCCTTCCCCGCCACGGCGCCCGCACGCGCTCTGAATCGCCGGCCAGCCAACAAAAGGACGACGATAACGACTGCGGCCGGATCAATCGGGCCGATATCAGTCTACTACCACGCGAGGGCTTCGCCACGAGCACGGTGCCGGCAAGCATGGCTCAAAGCGCGGTTGACCGTATACTACTCTCCAGCGCCGCGGAGTCCCATGTCTGGCGCCGTGCCCGCCTCGCCGCGCGTTCGGATAGCCTCGGGACCATTCGCCACGGACGACCCGTTTGGCTGAAGATACTGTGGCCTCTGGCGTGGTGTCAAGAGAGGCTGTCGGACTTGTCGGGCATGCCGTCGTATTTGTCCGGCCGCCTTTTCTTGGCGTATCCTTCCGCACATGGTCGCGGCCCGACCGCCACTGCATCAAGCCGAGAGTGAAGACGGGTAGGCGCAAGATACATGAGTACCGGTGTTGACCATATCCGCGAACAAATCGCGCGGCATAACATCCACACTGTACGCGTTACCTTCATGGACAATTCAGGCATGGTGCGGGCGCGGAACGTGCCGGCCGGACACTTCGCCAGGACCGCGCTCGAGGAAGGCATTCCCTACCCTTCGGCCATGTTCTCCGTGGATACGGCCGGCAATTTCGTGCCGGCGGCGGGCGCGGGAATAGCAGGCGGCTACACGTCATGGCTGCTCAAGCCGATCCTCGAATCGTTTGTCATCCTGCCGTACAATCCCGGCACGGCCAAAATGCTGGCGAACGTACACTACCTGGACGGCGGGATCGTGCAGGCGGTTCCCAGGCAGGTGCTCAACAATGTGCTGGCGCTGTTGGCGGAGGAGGGCTTTACCGTCCGCGGCGCCGCCGAAATTGAGTTCTACGTCTACAAGTCGCCCGTCGACGGCACTCCCCAGCCGACCTGGACCGGGAAGAATTGCTACTCCGAAGTGAAGCAGCAGCAGGTCGACGACATTCTGACTGCGCTCGCCACTTCGTTGAACGATCTCGGCCTGGGCGTGGAGGAGGCCAATACCGAGTACGGCCCTGGCCAGTTCGAGATCTCCATGACCCATTTTCCCGGCGTGCGGGCGGCGGACATGGCCGTCTACTACAAGATGGCGGTCAAGGAAGTCATGTTCCGCCTGGGCTATACCGCTACCTTCATGACCAAGCCGCTCACCGGCCAGAGCGGCAGCGGCAGCCATTTCCATCATTCGCTGTACGACAAAAACGGCAAGAATGCCTTTGACGACCCGGTAGGCGAGCATGGCTTATCCGACATCTGCCGCTGGTTTATCGGCGGCCAGCTCCACCACGCCGCCGCGGTCACGGCGCTGGCGAACCCCAGCATAAACAGCTATCGCCGGCTCCGCCCGTACAGCTTCGCTCCCTGCAACGTGAGCTGGGGCCTGGAAAACCGCTTCTGTTACATCCGCGTACCGCACAGCCGAGGCGCCGGTACCCACGTGGAGAACCGCGTGCCCGGCGCCGACAACAACCCCTATCTGATGATGGCCGGCATCTATGCCGCCGGGCTGGACGGCATCCGCCAGCGCATCGAGCCGGTGGGCTTTATCCAGGGCGAGGACGCCAACGCGCGTGCCGACCTGGCGCCGCTGCCGCGCAGTCTGGCCGAGGGGCTGGCCGCGCTCAAGGCGGACACGGCGCTGGTAAACGTCCTTGGCGAGGACTTCGTCAGCAGCTATCTGGCCTTGAAGGGCAGTGAGGTCGCAAGGTTCGAGGAATTCCTGGACCAGACGACGGAGTGGGAAGTGCGCGAATACCTGGAGCTATTCTAGATGCTGAAAATACCGCCAGTACCCGAGCACGAAGCGACCGGCAAGGTCGCGGCCATCTACGACGAGATCAAGTCCAGCCGGAGCCTGGCGGAGGTGCCCAACTTCTGGAAGCAAATCGCCGCCAACCCTGATTTCCTCGAAGCCACCTGGCGCGCCCTGAACGTGGTGCTGGCCCCAGGGAAGCTGGACCGCGCCACCAAGGAGATTATCGCCGTGGCCGTCTCCGCCACCAACGCCTGCGACTATTGCCTGGGCAGCCACTCCGACGTGCTGCGCGCCCTTGGCTATGACGACGAGGCATTCATGGAACTGATGGCGGTGGTCGGCTTCTTCAACATGAGCAATACGATCGCCAACGCGCTGCACGTGCCGTATGCGCCGCCGGTATTGGCGAGCGCGCCGGAGAACACACTATAGTCTGGAGTGGTCATGCCTCAACTCGATCTGTCCGGCATCGCCGCGATCGACAATCATTGCCATGCATACACCCGCGACGTTGGTCCGTTGTCCGCCGCGCAATACCGCCGCCTGTTCAGCGAGGCGCACTCGGATGCATTCGCCGTCGAGCACATACCT
>JANWHV010000281.1 GCA_025450255.1 Chloroflexota bacterium
CCGCGGCGCCGCGTACTCCGAGTCGCGGGAGGCCGAGAAAGGCATGCTGCGCGAGGGGATGCTCGCGGACGTGACAGTCTTCGCGCGCGACCTCTTTGCCGTTGCTCCGCCCGACATCGTCGATGTAGAGGTTGCGCTGACTGTGCTTGTTGGGCGTATCGTCTACCGGGCGCCCTGATGCGGTATCAGGGCGCGAACGTTGCCGCGGCTCAACGCGTCCGCATCCGCCTTCGTGTTTTAGCGTGGACTGCGGTCCACGCCCAGCAGGCAACCGGACAAACCATCGATCGCCTCGCGAACGGTATGTAGCGGAACGGATATGCTGAAGGCTCATGCGTGGGAACGATAGACGATGAGCGCCACAGCTTCCGGCCGCCCGGCCCGGCGCCTGCATCCGCTGGATGTTTTGCTGCTCGGCGCCCCGATCGCGGTGCTGGCCAAAGCACTTGGCTGGGGCGACGTCGTGCTGTTTTTTTCCAGCGGCCTGGCGATCGTGCCGCTGGCCCGCTACATCGGCATGGCCACGGAGGAGCTGGCCGGGCATGTGGGACCGGCGGCCGGCGGTTTGCTCAACGCCACGTTTGGCAACGCCACCGAGTTGATCATCGCCTTCTTCGCGCTGCGAGCCGGGCTCTATGAGGTGGTGAAGGCATCGCTGGTCGGTAGCATTCTGGGCAACGTGCTGGCCGTATTGGGCCTGTCGTTTCTGATGGGCGGCTGGAAGCGCGAGCGGCAGCGTTTCAACAGCGTCGCGGCGCGGGCGGGCGGCGCCCAGTTGGCGGTCGCGGCCGGCGCGCTGCTGGTTCCGGCGGTACTGGCGGCCGCGGCCCCAATCAAGCATTCGGCCATGCTGAACCTGAGCCTGGTAACCTCGGCGGTGCTGCTGGCCACCTATGCCGCTGGACTGATTTTCAGCTTGCGCACCCACGCCCACCTGTTCAGCGCCGAACAGGAAGAGGAGATGCACGGCGCCCGCTGGTCGGTGCGCAAAGCGGTGCTGGTGCTGCTGGTGGCGACGGTGGCCGTGGCGGGGCTCTCGGAGTTGCTCGTCAGCGGCGTCGAGGGCGTCACCCGGCAGCTTGGCTGGTCCGAGGTATTCGTCGGCGTGGTGGTGGTCGCGCTGCTCGGCAACGCGGCGGAACACGCCAGCGCGGTCACCGCGGCGCAGCGGGACGACATGGACCTGGCGCTCTCGATCGCTCTGGGCAGCGCCACGCAGATCGCCTTGCTGGTGGCGCCGGTGCTGGTGTTCGTGGGCGCGGTGACCGGCCACTCCATCGACTTGCTGTTCGATACATTCGAGGTGGCCGCCGTGGTGATTGGCGTGGGGTTGGTGAACCTGGTGGCCTCCGATGGCGAGAGCACCTGGCTGGAAGGCGCGCAGCTACTGGCTTCGTATGCCATCATGGCCGCCGCGTTCTTCGTCTATCCGTAGCGCCAATACGGTTCAATTTCCTCGTGCTTGCGCCATACGAACTCGCCAAGTAGCTTGACCACCATCGCATCGCCGTCGTCGAAGCGCGCCACGGTCCACAGCGGCCCGACGATCGCCGGGATGGGCAAGCCGTTCGGCGAGATTCACTCGGCCAGACACGTTCATTCTTCTTTAGTCTGGGCGCCGCATGAGCCGCGCACCACCAGGTGCGTGTACAGCACGGTCTTGGTCGGCCGCGTGGACTCGCCGCGCAGCAGCGCCAGCAAACGGCGCACCGCCTCGGCGCCCATCTCGGCGCGCGGCACGTTTACCGTGGTGAGCGGCGGCGTGGTGTACGCGCTCTCCTCGACGTCGTCGATGCTGACGATCGCCATATCCCCGGGGATGCGCAGGCCGCGCTCCTTCAACGCCTCCAGGGCGCCAAACGCTGTTTTGTCGCTAATCGCCACCACTGCCGTGGGCGGCTTCGCCAGGTCCAGCAAGCGCAGCATCTGGTTGTAGCCCTTCTGGCCGCCGGCATGATGGGTAGGAGCGGGCATCAGCGATGTATCCACCGCGATCTCAAACTCGGTAAGCGCGTCCAGGTACCCTTCCTGGCGGTCGACCAGGCTGCGGTATTTGCGCGGGCCGGTCAGCAGGCCGACCCTAGCGTGCCCCAGTTGGAGCAGGCGGCGCGTGGCCAGGTACCCTGCCGTCACATTGTCGGCCACCACGCTGTGCAGTGGTTGATCGATCGTGTAATTGTCGACCAGCACCGCCGGCACGCGGCTGTCGACCAGCCGGCGGATCGCCGCTTCAGTAAGGTCGCCGCCATTGGCCAGGATCATGCCGTCCATCTCATCGCGCAGGCTGTCCAGCAGCGCATCCACGCTCGTCTCGCCACCGTCCAGCAGATGGAGCATCACGCGATGGCCCTGGCCCTGCGCCTCGCTCTGGATACCATGAAGAATTTCCGAATAAAAGATGTCGCGCTCGATCGGCTGTACCAATTGCTCGCTGATAATCGCCAGCGTGAATCGTCCTTCTTCGCGCCGAGGGCGCGGGCGCTGGATGTAGCCCATCTGGCGCATCACGTCCAGCGTGCGCGCCCGTGTCTCGTCGCTGACACCGGGGCGGCCGGTCGCCACCAGCGAGACGGCCGCCGGCGAAATACCGGCCGCGCGCGCCACGTCGCGCATGCTCGGGCGGCGCACGGCCACGCCTGCCTCTGCGTGCTGTTTGATATCGACCGTCACGCCTGTGCTCCTTGCTCTTGTCGCACTGTGGCTCGCGGCTCTCCCGCACATGATACCGCCAACGATCCGCGGCACTATATACGTGCTCGGTTATCATGGTCGGCGCCGTGCCCCAGAATGCTGTCCGCCATACCATAGCACATCCATCACTGAATGTTTAGTAGGCGATCCCAGCATGTACCCCTTGCGGCACGGTATTTGAAGTATGATCGACGCGGCGTCCACTGAGCAATCAATCTGTACAGGTGTAAAATCCATTCCCGTGTGCCCGCTGTTAAGCACCCTCCCCGCCCACCCGCCTCATCACCGCGCAAGTACGGCCGCAGCCACCCAGATGCTGCCATGACACGCAGTGTCAGGCATGGTCAGGCAACTCGGGCAGCGTTGTTTATTAGACAACTACTTGACAACTCCTGGGGGCGATGCTATGCTCGTTCCGCTGAATCGAAGAACCGGAACGCGCGGCGCCGGTAGCGGAGAGGGGTTGGGAGCGCGATCATAGGTATGGCTGGAGATCGTAAAGCGTTCCAGTGGTCTTATTGTGACTTATATTCGGCACACCGAAACGTGCCGGCCAAACCCGAAGGGGGAAGTCATGGAGCCCGAGACGACGATCACACCTGAACCGAAGAAAATCGAGCGGAGCACGTTTCTAAAGGGCGCGGCGATGGGCGCGGCGGCCGTGGCCACGACTGGAGTGGCGGCGACCGCGGCCCGCGCGGCATCGCGGGTCGAGGTGATCAGCTCGGCGCCTTCCGGCGAGATTACGATTTGGGTCGTCACTAATCCCTTCTCACCCGCACAAGTCGCGGCATTCAACAAAGTCTATCCTAACGTTAAAGTCACGCAGAAATCGACTCTGTACGTTCCCGTTACACCCAGCCTCTCCGCACACCTGGTCACCGGCGTCGACGTGCCGGACGGCATCTTCTTCATTGAAGACGCCTATCTGGGCCAGTATGCATCGGTGCTCTACGACGTCGGCAAGGAAGTCGCGCCGTACGCGAGCAAACTGGCGCCCTACAAGCTGGCCGTAGCCAAGCAGGGCGGCCGCACGGTCGGTATTCCCTGGGATGTGGACCCCGTCTTCCTGATCTATAATCAGGAAATCGTCGACAAGGCCGGTGTCGACGTCAGCAAGATCGTGACCTACGACGATCTGATCGCCGCGGCCCAGACCGTCAAGGCAAAGGTGCCTTCCTGCACCGGGCCGCTCAACTTCGTGGATGGTCCGCAACCGAACGGATACCAGTTCATAGTCGAATCGATGGCCTGGCAGCAGCATTCTGGTATCGTCGATGCCCACGGCACTCTCAACCTCAAGGCCCCCGCCTATACCAACGCTTTTAACTATCTCGAGAAGGTGGCCAAGGCCGGAATTGCAAGCTTCGGCAACTTCCAGACACCCGGCATCTATCAGCTCTGGAATAAGGGCACCACATGCTTCGTGGTCTATGCCGACTGGTTCACCCACTGGAATGAGCCGGGCCTGAAGCCGATCTGGGGCAAGATCGCCCTGGCCAAGCAGCCGGTCTTCAACCCCGCCACGGACAGTCATTACTCCATGATCGGCGGCTCGTCCTACATCGTGCCGCTCAAGGCCAAGAATCCCCAGCTTGGCGCGCTGTTCGGCACCTTCCAATTGTTCGAGCCCGCGGCCCTGAAGGCGGGCAATAGCGCGAACATTTACGAGGCGATCCTACCGGCGGCGGAAGCATTGTGGCCGGACGTGAACCTGAATGCCTATCGGCACGCGCGCATCATAGCCCCGTCCATCGACGAGCATGCCATGCTGGTGACGGCGGCGAAGGGCGCTCCGGCGAATTACCGATACCCGCCCTGGTATTCGCAGGCATTCACTTACTATGGCCCTGCCGTGCAGAGCGTGGTGAAAGGCAAGCTGACTGCCGCCCAAGGTCAGCAGAAAGCATACAACGACGTCCTGACCAAGGTGGTACAGCGCTACCATGGCTAACCTCACCTAAGACGGCGTTACGATCGTCGGCAGGCACGCTTCACTCCGGAAGCGCAGGCGGCTAGTCCGCGCCTCCGGGGGATTTGGATGTGGCTCAAGTGCCTGGAAGCCCGCTGCCAAGAGCCATTACAACTCAAACCAGCAGCGCGTATCTAACGTGAAGGGTCTGAGCCAGCAGCGATGATCGAAGGGCAGACAGCAGGCAGCTCATCCACGCCCATGATGCGTACGAGCCGGCGTGGTCACGCGCGCTTTGCCCGCGCGACCACGCCATACCTGTTCGTGGGTCCATTCTTCATCGTGTTCTTTACCTTCTTTGCCTACCCGGTCGGCTACTCGTTTTATGTGAGCCTGCACAGCTGGACCGGCCAGGGGGCCATGAAGTGGGTCGGCTGGGATAACTATAATTTCGTCCTCAACGACAACTACTTTGTAGAAGCATTGCAAACAACCGGATTGATGTGGCTGTCCGTCCCGCTCACCATGTTGATGTCGCTGATTGTCGCGGTGATCTGGAATCGACCGCGCATGTGGGGCCGTAGCGTGTTGCTCGTGGTCTATTTGCTGCCCACCGTAATCTCCATCGTGGCTATATCTCTCGTATTTCGTATCCTCTACGATCCGATTGCCGGCCCCATCGATTACGCATTTGGCTCGATGGGCCTTCCGCGGGTCGACTGGCTCGGAGATGAAACGTCGGCACGGGTCGGCCTGATCATTCTGCGCATCTGGGAGACCATTGGCCTGGGCGTACTCTTCTTTGCCGCGGCCTTGCAAGCGATTCCCCAGGACTACTATGACGCCGCCGCCGTGGATGGCAGCGGGCCGATACACCAATTCTGGAGTCTCACTGTCCCGCTGCTTGCACGCACGATTCTCTTCATCATGGTCATCAACACGCTCTCCGCATTCAGTTTGTTTGCCGAGCCGTATCTGGTAATGAACCAGGGCGGTCCGAATAATGCGACGGTCACGCTCGGCTTCTATCTATTTCAGAAGGTTGTGAATCTCGATCTCGGCACGGCATCCGCCATCTCTTTCCTGACCACGCTGATCATGATGGTGGTTTCGGTGTTACTGTTTCTGGCAGCGCGTCGCTGGACAAGGGACTAGTCCACGATGGCGTACGGAGAAGAACTATGAGTCTGACAACGCCCGCCCAAGCGCGGCGCTCCGGGCGCCGCGCGGTAACTCCGGCTCGGGTAGCTACCATCCTGATGGTGGGGCTGATCTGGCTTGGCGGGCTCGTATGCGTCTTTCCGCTCGCCTGGACCGTCGTCAACTCGTTTCGTCCAGACTCAAGCTTTCTAGATGCGCCCTTTGGGTTCAGCTTTCAGGAGTTGACACTCGACAATTACAAGGCCGCGTTCAGCCAGGCGGACCTTGGCACCGGATTCAAGAACAGTGCCGTGGAAGTTATCGTGATCCTGATCACCACGTTATTCTTTTGTCCGCTGGCGGGATACGGCTTCGCCAAGTTCGATTTTCGCGGCAAGCGCTTCTTGTTTGGTCTCATGATGCTCACGCTGTTCTTCGTCCCTATCACGCAATACATCCCATTGCTGCTCGAACTGAATAACTTTGGCTGGATCGATACATATCAGGGTCTCGTGATCCCGCTGCTGATCAGCTCATTTGGCATCTTCTGGATGAGCGGGGTGATCGCGGGCGTCCCCAACGAGTTGCTGCACGCTGCACGGGTGGACGGTTGTGGCGTGTTCTCCACCTGGTGGCGTATCGTATTGCCCGTGGTCAGGCCCGCGCTCGTCAGCCTGGCCATCGTCACCTTCTTGACCACCTACAACGACTATTTCTGGCCGCTGCTGGTGGTGCCCGGGCTTCCGACGATCCAGATGCAACTAGGCGCCTTGCAGACATCCTTGCTCATAAATGCGTCGACAGCCACGGGCAATTGGGGCGCCATACTCGCCGCCAGTGCCGCGGTGTTTCTACCGACGGTCGTCGTGTTCCTGGCCATGCAGCGGTTCTTTTTGCGAGGAGTGTTGCAAGGCAGTCTCAAGGGTTAGCCGGGTATGTAGCGCAAGAGGTATTGATGAATCACGCGACCTTGCACCTTGACACACAATATCATGCAGGGGCCGTCGACCGGCGCATTTTTGGCGGCTTCCTCGAACACCTCGGCCGCGCCGTGTATGAAGGGGTGTACGACCCCGGCAACCCACTGAGCGACGAGCGCGGCTTCCGGCTTGACGTGCTCGAAGCTCTTCGCACGCTCGACATGCCGATCGTCCGCTACCCAGGCGGTAACTTCGTGAGTTGCTATGACTGGAAAGACGGTGTTGGGCCGCGCGAGAAGCGCCCGGCTCGTCCAGACTATGCCTGGGAGAGCGTGGAATCCAATCAGTTCGGTACCGACGAATTCATGGCGTGGTGCAAGGATCTCGGCACGAAGCCCATGATGGCGGTGAATCTGGGCACGGCGGGAACGACCGAGGCGGCACAATTGCTCGAGTATTGCAACATGGCGACCGGCACGTATTGGGCCGACCTGCGGGCCAAACACGGCCATCCCGATCCCTATGGCGTCAAGGTCTGGTGCCTGGGCAACGAGATGGATGGCCCATGGCAGGCCGGGCACGTGCCCGCCGAGGTGTACGCGCTACGCGCGCGCCAGGCAGGAGCCATGCTGCGCGGCCTGGACCCCTCGATCGAAATGGTGGTTTGTGGGTCCTCCCACAACAAGATGCCCGCCTATATGCAGTGGGATCGCACCGTATTGGAGTTCTGCTGGGAGCACGCGGAGTATATTTCCGCCCATCGCTACAGCAACAATTCACGGGGTGACAGTGCCTGGTTTCTTGCCGAAGGGATCGAGATCGACCGCACGCTGGACGACTATAAGGGGCTGCTCGACTATGTGCGGGCGCTAAAGAAGAGCAATAAGCGCCTCTACCTCTCGTTCGACGAGTGGAATGTCTGGTACAGGGCGCGACAGGGCGCCGATTCTCATGGCGGCTGGACGCAGGCACCACATCTACTCGAGGAAGTGTACAACCTCGAGGACGCCCTGGTGTGCGCCCAGTATCTTTCCAGTTTTATTCGCCACGCGGACGTGGTGAAGGTGGCGTGCATCGCGCAGATGGTTAACGTGATCGCGCCAATCCTCACGCGGCCCGATGGCGTACTGGTCCAATCGATCTACCATCCCTTCGCGCTATTCTCGCGGCACGCCAACGGAAACTCGCTCACACCCGTCACATGTGGACCGACATACAGGGCCGGCGAGCGCGGCGATGTCCCGGTGCTCGACGCCGCGGCTACCTACGACGAGGAGACGCGATCCCTGTCAATTTTTCTGGTCAACCGCGATCAGCACCAGGAGTTGACGGTGGACATGAACATCGCCGGCCAGGCAATCGGGCGCGTCTCGAGCGTGGACCTGCTCGGAGGCGGCGACGTGAAGGCATCAAATAGCTGGGCGGTTCCAGACCAGGTCGCGCCGGTGCCCGGCAATGCTCGGCCCACCGCGGCCGGTGGGCTTCAGGTGCGGGTACCGGCGCCGGGCCTGGCGGTAGTGCGTGCTATATTGGCGAAGTAACAGGCTGCCGTTCTCCCGTGCGGCTAGGGCGTCAAGCAAGTCGACGTCGCGTCCGCTCGACGGCATTGGATGCGACAGTACACCCCGCGACCCGCCAATCGGCGCCCGCGAATCGAGAAAACTTCGTGCGTTTCGCTCATGCCGCCGGCCCGACGGCGGTGTATACTGCGTAGTCATGGAGATAGCGCGCTACATCGATCATCTGCGCCGGGAAGGCGCGCTGCTCGCGGCAACCGCCGAGGGCGCCGATCCCGATGCGCCGGTCCCTACCTGCCCGGAGTGGAACGTGCGCGACCTGGTGCGGCATACGGGCGAGGTGCATCGCTGGGCCACGGCGAACGTGGGGCAACGGCGCACCCAACCCGCGCAGGAGGACGGCGAGGCGGCGGCTAGGGCGGCCACCCCCGACGACGCCGATCTGGTGGCCTGGTTCCGCGCCGGCTACGCCGCGCTGGCCGAGACGCTGGAACAGGCCGACCCCGACTTCCCCTACTGGAGCTTTCACCCCGCCGCTTCGGGCCTGACCTTCTGGGCGCGTCGCCAGGCGCACGAAACCGCCATTCACCGTGTCGACGCGCAGACAGCGGTCCGATCGCCGACGCCATGTGCGGCGGACTTCGCGGCGGACGGCATCGACGAAATACTGCTCGGCTTCGTCAGCCGGCCCAGGGGCAAGCTGCGATCCGGCACCCCGCGGACACTCGCGGTGCGCGCCATCGATGCCGGACGTGACTGGCATATCACGGTCAGCAGCGGTCCGGTCGAGGTCCGGGTCGAACGCGCCGCCGCCGACTGCACGGTGCTGGGCGATGCGTCTGACCTGTACCTGCTGCTCTGGAACAGGCGCCTTGTAGAGGGGCTTGCAGTGGAGGGCGACCGGACGTTGCTCGACCTCTGGCGCGAATCGGTGCGCATCCGCTGGTCGTAGCGGCGGCGGCAACGGAACTCCCCGACCACGGTCGGGCGGCAGGGACGTGCTTGCCGACACAGCCTCCGGCCGCGGTCGGACGGTAGCGACATGCCGGCTGTGGCCGGGAGCCGGGGATTGCTAATTGGAAACGCCGGCGTTCACGCCGGGCGGAGACCCGCACGCGGGCGATGACACAACAACGTCCAGCGCGGCATGTGTGATGCTTCTTCCTTACCCACCATGCCCGGCGGCGGAGGCCGCCTTCGCGGCGGCCAACGCGTGTTTGGCTTTGGCGAGGTTGAGCATCAAGTTCCAGGAGTCATTGGCGGCGCCGGTCAGAATCACGGCGATCACCCCGACCATGTAGCTAAGGTACGCGGTATGGCCGGTGAGAATGGTGGCGGCGACGATCGTCATCAAGGTACTGCTCACCAGTGGGAAGGCGAGCGAAAGCAGCGACGCGTCATCCATGCCGAACATGGCGTGACGCTCTTTCCGCTCGCGCCAGGCCAACTGCACCAGGCGGGTGGTGCGCAGCGCGTCGACGAGCCCGAGCGCAAGGAGCGGCAGGCCGAGTCCCCTGGCCGACTGTTCGGGGACTATGAACATCAGGGCGATCGCCACGATCACGATAAAGCGGCTGAAGGTGCGGCGGGCCTTGAGGAGAATGGCCGAGGCCGTGCAGTGCCGGCGAGCGCGGGGCAATTGTTCGATCCTGTCCTGCAGCTTAATCGGCTCATGGCGCAGCAGCGTTCGTACTCCCGGATCGTCGTGGCATGCTAGAACAGCCGCGTGGAGGGAACCAGCTACTCTACGCCGAGCAGCATTCGTGCGCAAACACCAATACAGAGACGCGAAACGCTGGTACGTTGAGTCTGGGATATAGCTGTAGTGTCTGTAGGGATGGTTCATGTCGTTAGAGGGCTCTTTCGACAGCATGCACGCGATGC
>JANWHV010000282.1 GCA_025450255.1 Chloroflexota bacterium
AACGGCATTGCGCCGCCAGGTAGATAGAGACAATCACGGGAGGTGCGGAGTAGTGTCATCCCTTACACGGTGGGTCCTCAGTCATAATCGCATAGTGGTTATCGTCTGGGCGGTGCTGGCGGTGGTCGGCTTCGCCACGGCCGGCCAGGCCACCAAGGCGCCCACCAACGACTACTCCCCGCCCGGCACGGAGAGTTTCGAGGTAGGCCAGCAGATCCTGCACGAATACGGCCCGGGCGGTACCAGCGACCCGGCGGTGGCCGTGATCACCCTCCCCGGCAACACGACGGTGGATAGCCCTGGGATCAAAGCGCAACTGGCGGCGGCCTTCGCGCGCATGAGCGCGGCCGTTCCCCATGCGCGCACGGCGGACTGGACGAGCACCGGCAACAATGCCTTTGTCTCCAGCGATCGCCACACCACATTCGCGCTGATCTACGGCTATGTGCCGCCGGGCTTCGGCGATCTGCCCTGGCTCAAGAACCTGCAAGCCGCCGCCGCGCACAGCAGCATCGCCGGCGCAAGCTTCCACCTGACCGGCCAGGAGCTGCTGCGTACCGTTTCGGGCGGCAATGACGGGCCGGGCGTCTTCACCGAGGCGCTCATCGGCGGGCTCGGCGCCATCATCGTGCTGGCCTTCGTCTTCGGCTCATTCCTCGCCGTCATCCCCTTGTTGATGGCCATCGTCGCCATCCCCACCACCTTCCTGCTGGTCTGGGGCGTCACCGCGATCACCGACGTCTCCTTCATCGTGCAGTTCCTGATCGCACTCATCGGCCTGGGCGTGGCTATTGACTACTCGCTGCTAGTCGTCCTGCGCTGGCGCGAGGAATGCCTGCATGGTCTGCGCGGCGACGCCGCGGTACAGCGCGCCATGGAAACCTCGGGCGCCGCCGTGGTCTTCAGCGGCACTACCGTCGCCGTGGGCCTGCTCGCCCTGATCGCCCTGCCCGTGCCGTTCCTGCGCAGCATCGGCTACGGCGGCATGCTGATACCGCTGGTCAGCGTGGTGGTCGCCACCACCCTGCTGCCGGTGCTGCTAGCCAGTATCGGCACCTGGCTTGATTGGCCGCACCGGCAACGCACCGCGCAGGCCAGCCGCTTCTGGGTCGGCTGGGCGACGCTGATCGTGCGCCGCCGCTGGACGGCCACCATCGCCGCGCTGGTTATCCTGGCGGCGCTGGTCTACCCCTTGAGTCGTATCGTGGTCGGCGATCCCTCGGCGGACTCCCTGGCGCAGAGCGGTGATGCCCACGCGGGCCTGGTGGCCCTCGAGCACTCAGGCATCGGCCCAGGCCCGCTGGATACCATCGAAGGGTTGGCGCCGGTGGCGAAGGTCCCGGCCGCGCTCGCCGCGCTGCACGGTATTCCAGGTACGCGAGGCGCTATCGCCCCCGAGGGCCCGGCCTGGCGCCGTAACGGCACCGCGGTGATCGCGGTCGTGCTCTCGCCCGACGGCAGCACCGCCGACGGCAGGGCGGCGATCGATAAGGTCCGTACCGCCGCGCACACGGTGCCCGGCGCACGCATCGGTGGCAACGCCGCCTACAACGAAGACTTCGTCTCCGCCGTCTACGGCAACTTCCCGCTGATGCTGGCGCTGATCGTGATCGTCAGTTACGTGCTGCTCACGCGCGCCTTCCGCTCGCTGCTGCTGCCCTTGAAGGCCGTGCTGCTGAACCTGATCTCGCTCGGCGCGGCCTGGGGCGTGCTGGTGCTGATCTGGCAGGACGGCCACGGCTCAAGCCTGATCTGGGGCATATCCGCCACGCGATCGATCACCAGCTGGATACCGGTGATGGTGTTCGCCTTCCTGTATGGGCTCTCCATGGACTACGAAGTGTTCATCCTCTCCCGCATCCGCGAGGAGTATGACGCCACGGGGTCGACGCCGAAAGCGATCGTGGAAGGGATCGGGCGCACCGGGCGCCTGGTTACCAGCGCCGCGATCATCCTGTTCCTGGCCTTCGTATCGCTGGGCTCCAGCCCCGGCACGGAGATCAAGATCCTGGCCACCGGCCTGGCGGTCGGCATCCTGCTCGACGCCACCATCATCCGCATGTTGCTGGTGCCCGCGCTGCTCTCGCTGTTCGGGCGCTGGAACTGGTGGCTGCCGGCCGGAGTCGCGCGACTGCTTCGCGTCGAGCCCTCGCCGCTGGCGCCGCGTGAAGGCACGATCGCCCCGACGGGGAAGGCGGCGTTCGCGTTTACCGCCGGAGATCCCGAGGAGCGTTCCGCCTAGCGATTCACCTTTCCTGTAACGCAATAGGGCGCCGGCCAAAACGTGCGCCTTGTTGCGTTGCAGCGCAATTGTATATTTGGCGGGTGGATGCCCATTACCCTGGCGCGTCGATCCAGTGCTCGACCGCTAATCCGGCGCACCCTGGAAATGGAGAACATTCCGCCTGCCCTGGTTCTACGCGTTTGCAAGTATATCGTCTATCGTATTTGCTCGTTTATTGTGCATCAACTCCGGCAAAGCATGGGATAACAGCCCTGATAGGCGTCAACCACACGTCACCGATAGGCAGCCGCCCATATTTGGACTAATGTTTTGCTATACGCCAGGTACTCTGGTTCCGTGGGTAATGTGCACGAGGCCATCGCCAAAACCTTGCCTTTGCTCTTGCGCATCCACGTTGACCGTAACGTGGGCGTCTTTGAAAAGACGGGCACCGGCTATTCCGCGTACGTGCCCGCACTCCCCGGCCTGGCCGTGACCGGCGCCACGCTCGAGGAGGCGATCGGCGAGCTTCGCACGGGCATCCCGTTTCACCTTGAGGGTATGGCGCGCGACAAAGCCGAACGTCCGTGGCTTTATCCCGACAACGATAGCCGCGGTTGATAGCACAGTGGCTAACGAGCAACCGAATGTCGCCATGCCAAGCCGTAACCACGCCAACCGCAGCGCTCGGGACAGGCCCAGCAATCATCGAGTGGCACCGGGACGCCAGTCTGCCACATTCTCTGGGTATTGACGGTTGCCGAGCACGACACCGCAGTATGTGCTCATAGTCGCGCACAGCGACCGTCCTGGTTTAGGCTGGAATCTTGATGGTAGGCGCCATTGGCGACAACACGGCATCATTGCCTGAAGATGTTATCACGGTGATAGGCGAGATAGTCGGGATGCGGGGGAAGACTGCCGCTCGCAAACTCGATGTTATCTCTCAACATCTCACGGAAATAGATCTGAACCTGTGGATCTCCGTTGCGCATGCTCTCCTTGAGAAGGCCAGACGGCACAATACGATGATCGGGAAGAACGGTAATGTAGCCTCGGTCGAACGCCGCGTCATGGGTCGGGCAGGCGGCGAAACCATTGCGGACATCGCTGCGCTCATGCGCCGACGAGCGCGCCCATGGCTTGATATGCGACGCATGAAGGAGACCATTCCGCTCCGGAAGTGTGTGAAACGCAAGCCCACAAAACGCGCAAGCTCGCTGCCAGTTTTCTAAAACACTCGCGGCGAACCGATGCTGGGTCAGGCGAACTCGCCCTACAAGAAGCTTCTCTGTTGTCTGCTCACCTAGGCTGTGTTCTAGAAGGGAGGTGCCTTCGTCACTTTGTTCCATGGCGAGCAACTCGGTATTCGATGGAGGCAATTCATCCTGGCCAAGCAGGAGAGGCGCCCCGCGGGCGGCACTATTGCTACGTTCATGCGGCATAGCCACGATTTCTTGGTAACCCAGAAAGTTGGGGAGCGTTTCATGCGCGATGCCTAACTCGCGAGATGCCGAGAGTATTAGAGCGTAAATATCTTGGTAAAGCGTTGGCTGGTTCGCCAAGATCGCAAATAGCATTGGCTCTGCACGGGCGCTATTCACGCGTGACCCGTCGAGATTGAGCATCTTGCTTTGGATTGACCCAGGAGTGCGCCGAAAGAACATGGCCAGCTTTCGCACGATTGCCGGCATACGGTCAATATTCCTTCCGCCGTAACGATGCGGATCGAGCACAAAGAAGAGCCCGTAGCAGAGAAGCGTTTCGACCGGGGCAAATGGCTCTTGGCGCCTCCCGTTCGCGGGAAACGACCGTTCAACTATGCGCCGGAGCTGGTCCAGCACGTCAGTGCGTCCAAGTGTTGTGTACTGCTCAACCGTGATGGCGTTATCCAGCATTTGACCGGCCCTTCATCGCCACCTGTATCGAACAAAGTAACATGAGTACGTCGTCGTATAGATTTGAGCACGTGGGCAAAGAACTCGTGAACTCGCAAGGCAATGGTCCTTTCACAGCATGAAGCGATTACATCCTGAACTCATTGATATCGGCCTTGGTCGGGTTCTTTAGTCAAGGACGGTGGTGCGAAGACCGGCGATACGGCGGAACACATCTCGCTCAGATGTCCTCGAACCATCCGATGTTTACGGTCACTTCCTCAATCATGCGGACTTCGACACCAAGGCGAAGCTCCTTAAGCTTTTCCAAGAGGCGATCGCCATCTACCAGATCGATAGGGGGGGCGCCATCTCGTGTCGCCTCAACACGTGCATCATGCGTGTAGCTACCGGTCGTCAGCACTAAGCCTCGGTCAGCGCGACCAATCATCGCTCCACGGAAGTCCCGAATCACCCCCGCTCCGACGCTGCCGCGATACCGTTTACATTGGAAGAGCACCGGGAAGCTGAGAAGACCGCCCAGTTGAACTAGCCCTACGCCATCAATGCCACCGTCACCGGACCTGCCGGTTACCCTGACCTGCGTGAATCCGGACTCGCGAAGCAAGCGTTGACAGAGACGCTCGAATGCGCTGGGCGCCAGATTCAGCAGCGCGTGCATAAGCTGCTCTTGCCAGGCAAACTCTTGCGCAGTCTGGGCTACGACCTCAGCCGTATCGACGTCAAGCCCAGGGTCCGCCTGGATCTTTTGGTCGGGAGCGTTTGCGTCGTCAGCGTGTTTCCCGATACTCCGTGCTTTGCGCTGCATACGCATGAACCGCACGACCGTAGATTCGTCAACATCCTTGCAGTTCTGGCCGGAGGGCGTAAGCACCCACACTCCTCGTGATGTGTTGTTCAACAGGCCGAACGCTTTCAGATACGTGCGGGCCCACGCCAGCCGATATTCCACCTCGGTACTGTGGTCGTCATGCTGCTGGGCGACGTCAGATGGCGATAGGTCGAGGCTGCCGATTGCTTCATCGTTCATCTCGGCAACCGAGGCGGAGCCACCTAATCGGTGCATTGCTTTGAGCACCGGATTGAATAGCTGATGGTACTGCGGAACACTCATCGTCTTTTTGCTCAATCACTCTTTAGGTGCGCGGTCCTCCGCGGCTACGTGACGCGTGCGGCCACACGTGCAAAGCAGGACATGGCACTGATGCCGTGGTAAATGTGACAGAGCGCGGCGATTTAGCCTATCCCCCAAAACACTGCTTCTCAGCGTCCGCGAGCTGTTCGGTCGTAGCCACAACCATATCGGTGCCATAGAAAAACGGCGCTACGGGTTCTGATCGCAATTATATTGTAGGCGCCTGGCCGCCCTGCTTCATCACAATTTCGCCACAAATCCGCTCCACCCCCGCCACAGTCCTCTGATATTGCGGACACATCCCTGCCCTACTATCGGGGTGTACCTGAGACACCAGCGAGCCGTGAAGGGCGGAGATGATGCTCGATATCTTGCGAAATATGTTGCGGCGGAAGACACGGACGGGGCTGACAATCCTCGGTATCGCGATCGGCGTCTTCGCGCTTACCGTGATGGGCGCCATGGCCGAGAAGATAAACCAACTGGTCGGCAGCGGCCTCGCCTTCTATGGCGATCACGTGACCGTCACGCAGGCCGGTAACGCCATGGGCGCCATGCCGATCGCCACGGCGCGCGCCGCGGACCTGCAACGGGTGCCGGAGGTCGGGG
>JANWHV010000283.1 GCA_025450255.1 Chloroflexota bacterium
CTGCGACCGACCGGCATTTTGGGCGCTCAAGTCGTGGAAAAAGCGTGATGGCCCGCCTCCGCCTGTTTTTGCGGCAGGTCACGCAGTCATCGGTTCGACAGAGGCTCACCTATGGCGTCGCCGTTGTCGTGGTGCTCGCGGCGTTGACCCAGGTCTTGATCAGCTCGGGCTACAGAGCGATCGCCGACTGGTTCTGGATTTCGGGATGGCTCCTGTGGGCCGCGCTGGCCATGTCAGGCCGCGGCCGCTTGTTTGCCGGCTGGATCGTGTTCTTCGTGGCCATGGGGTTTTTCCCAATCGTGCTGGGACCCACGGGCCACCAAGCCGACCTCACCGATGACCTGGTGCAGGCCGAAGTCTATGCTATGCTGGCGCTGGGGCTGAACGTGGTCGTGGGCTTCGCCGGCCTGTTGGACCTGGGATACGCCGCGTTTTTCGCTATCGGCGCCTACGTGTTCGGCCTGGTCGCGTCGGCGCAGTTTCAGCCGTCCAGCACGTTCAGCAGCCCGATAATTAGCTGGGGCGCCGATGGCATCCACGCGAACTTCTGGATCTTCCTGCCTTTGTGCGCGCTGATCGCCGCTATTTTTGGCGTGCTGCTTGGCGCGCCGACCCTCCGCCTCCGCGGCGACTACCTGGCCATCGTGACGCTTGGCTTCGGCGAGATAGTGCATAAGACGGTGATTAATCTTGGCATCGGACCCACCACCACGGCGCTGAATTGGCCGAATATCACCGGCGGCGACAACAGTCTATCCGGCATCTTTCAGCCACAAATTGGGCCACTACAGTTCAGCACCGACCAGGTGCCCTGGTTCTACCTGGGATTGGCCGTTCTCTGCCTTATCATCCTGATTGCCTACAGCATGCAAGCCTCACGCCTGGGACGCGCCTGGGTTGCCATGCGCGAGGACGAGCTGGCGGCCTCGTGCATGGGCATCAATCTTCGCAACACGAAGCTGCTGGCATTCGCCATGGGTGCGTTCTTCTCCGGCTTCGCGGGCGTAATCCAGGGGAGCCGTATCGGCTCGGTCAACCCAAACCAGTTCACCTTCGTGGTGTCAATCTCCATCCTGGTCATGGTCGTGCTTGGCGGCATCGGCAGCGTGCCGGGCGTGGTTTTCGGCGCCGCCTTGATCGCGATCATCCAGTTCTTCGCGCTCGATCGCCTGAATACGGTGGCGCACGGCCTCGGAGATACGACGCATATCGGTTTCCTGCAGAGCGTCGACTTGATCCAGGCGCAATACCTCATTTTCGGCATCATGCTCGTGCTTATGATGATCTTCCGCCCCGCCGGCCTGATCCCCAGTGGGCGGCGACGCCGTGAGCTGCAACCTGGCGACGAGGGCATTCTCGAGGAAGAGAATATTCAGCTTGTCGATGTGCGCGGGAGCGAAGTCTAGTGGCGACGATCGCGGCTGGTTATGGCAACCCGACGTCCGTCCGTCCCGGGGCGCTGATGCAAACTATCAGCCTCAGCAAATCGTTTGGCGGACTGACCGCGGTGCAGAACATCGATTTCCATATCGATCCAGGCGAGATCGTCGGCGTGATCGGTCCTAACGGCGCCGGAAAGTCCACCTTCTTCAATCTGATAACCGGCCTGTACAAACCAACTCAGGGCGCCATTCTGGTGGTCGGTAATGACATGACCGGGAAACGGCCTGATGTTCTGCTGCGAGCCGGAGTGGCGCGTACGTTTCAGAATATCCGCTTGTTCCAGAATATGACCGTGCTGGAAAACGTGCTGGTCGGCTACCATTCCAGGCTATCGTCGCGGCTAATCGGCGATATTCTAAAATTGCCCCGCACGCGGCGTGAAGAGCGAGAGGCGCGCCTGCGCGCCCTCGAGATCCTGCGCTTTTTTGGCGACCGCCTGTCGCCTCATCGCTATGAACTGGCACGGAACCTGGCGTACGCCGATAGAAGGTTGCTGGAGATTGCGCGGGCAATGGCCTCCTCGCCGAAGCTGCTGCTCCTTGACGAGCCGACCGTGGGCATGAACCCGGCCGAGACCGAGAACGCGATCCGGATTATCGCGCGCATCCGCTCGCAAGAGTTGGCAATCATCTTGATCGAGCACAAGCTGAACGTGGTGATGGGCATGTCCAATCGTGTCGTGGTGCTCGATTATGGGCAGAAGATCGCCGAGGGCACGCCGCGCGAGGTTCAGACCAATGAGCAGGTGATCGAGGCGTATCTTGGCCGGAAGGCCGCCGCGCAGGCCGCCGCGGTACTCGATAAGCGCGACGCCCTGGGAGAGACACGCGCATGATCTTGCTGCAATTCAATGCCGTGCACACGCATTACGGCCCGATCCACGTGCTCAAGGGCGTGAACTACCGCGTGGAGGAGGGCGAGATCGTGTGCCTTCTCGGCGCGAACGGCGCCGGGAAGACCACCACGATGAAGACGATTATGGGGCTCGTCCATCCCACAAGCGGCGGCGTCTCCTTTCGCGGTAAGGACATCGTCAAGATGACCCCAGCGGACGTGGTGAAGGCGGGTATCGCGCCGGTACCTGAGGGGCGCCGAGTCTTCGCGCGCATGAGCGTCTCGGAGAACCTCGAATTGGGCGCGTACATCCGCAAAGACCATAAGGCTATCGCGGACGACATGGCGCGCGTATTCGACCTCTTCCCTCGCTTGAAGGAGCGGCGCAAACAACTCGCGGGCTTCATGAGCGGCGGCGAACAACAAATGCTGGCCATAGGCAGGGCCATGATGGCACGCCCCTCCATGTTGATTATGGACGAGCCCTCGATGGGCCTTTCGCCTATCTTCGTGGAACGGGTTTTCGACACCGTGCTGGCAATTAACAAGCAGGGCGTTACGATATTCATGGTGGAACAGAACGCCAACATGGCGCTCTCCATCGCCAATCGCGGCTACGTGCTGCAGACCGGCGAGGTGGTGCTGGAAGACAGCGCCGCGAACCTGCTGCAAAGCGAGCTGGTGCGCAAGACATACCTGGGAGAGACCATCGACGTCAGCTGACGCGCCAGGCGCGCTCGGCGCGGGAATGCGTGGTACTTCATGGCACGAACGCGGCTGGCATTGCTTGTTTCCGGGCTCTGCATACTGGCGGGCGCGGCAGGAATCCGCGAGGCGAGCGGCAGCAGCGCATTCCCGCGTACAATCGCGATCAGCGGAGATCCCGTTACCGTGGCAGTCGATAGCCTGACCAAGCGCGCATTCGTGGTAAACGACGTCTATTCCACGGTAAGCGTGCTCGATACGGTAAGCGGCAATGTCTTGCGCGCCGTGCCCATCGGCCAGGGCGCCTATGCGCTGGCGGTCGACGAACACCTTGGCCGTGTTTTCGTGCCCAGTGCCGGCGATGATTCCCTGACGATCCTTGACGCCAATATTGGGAGCGTGCTACGAACGATTGCGCTTGGCTATTCGCCAAACCTGGTAACAGTCAATACCCCGGCCGGTCGAGTCTACGTTACCAGCACCGATGGCACGATGCTCACGATACTTGACGGCCACGACGGGAAGCGCCTTTATTCGGTAGCCTTGCCCTCCGAGCCTCTCGCGATGGCGGCGAACCAGAACTTCCACCAGGTGCTGCTGGCAACGGCTTCAGGGATGCTGGAGGCGCGCGATGCCGGCACCGGCGCCTTACTGCACGCCACGCCTATTGGCGGCTACCCCGCCGCGCTCGCTGTCGACGCGATGTCTCGCCGCATATTTGTCGCCAACGGGGACGACGCGACCGTGCGTATGCTCGACGCGCGAACTGGTGTGTTGCTGCATACCGCGCACGTACCGAGCAGCCCAGTCGCGATGACAGTTGTCAATGCGGCAGGACGGGTGGTCGTCGCCAGCAGCCTGGGCGCGGCCGGGTCCGGCGCTTCCGGCAGCGTGAGCGTCCTCGACGCGACGACAGGCCAACTGTTGGCGACGACGCCGATGGACGGCAGCCCTCTCGCCATATTGCCGGACGAGCGGTCGCGTGACGCGCTCATCGACATCAATACCGCGATTCTCGACGTAGATGCCACGACCGGCGCTACCATCCGGTCACTCCCGGTACGCGGCATGCGGGTCACCGGCCAGGCAATGGCGGTCGACGAGCGGACGGGGCATATCTTCGTAGTAAACACCGACGATTCAAATGCCACTCATCACGGCTCGATCCTCGACTGGGCACGCCAATGGCTGCCGTTTATGAGGGGCAGCGCATCGCCGTACGGCAGCGTGGATGAGTACGAGGCCGCGCACTAGCCGGGTGCGTTAGTGCGCCGGTAGCCGATCGGGCCAGGACTTCGATGGACCGAGGTGGGCCGTATCGTTAAACAGCGCTAACTCGCCGCCGGAGGGATACACGTCGACGATCGTCAAGGCGGCGTTATCCTGACGTAGCTTCCAGAGATGGTCGGCCGCAATCCCGAGGTACGAGGCGACCGCACCACGTATCGTGCCGCCGTGCGCCGCCACAAGCGCGCGGGCATCGCCGTCTACAAACTCACGCTGGATTTCCGCGAACGCGCGATCGACGCGCCGCGCCAGATGTAGACGGGACTCGCCGCCGGGCGGGGCACTGTGGACAGGGTCCACGACGAACGTGTTCCACGCCTCGGGGAAGCGCGCCTTGATTTCGGCGGTGGTAAGCCCCTCCCACTCGCCATAGTTCAGCTCATTGAGATCGGCCATCTGCCGGACGTGGCAGGGTCGCCCGGCCAGGATGATCTCGGCGGATTCTCTGGCGCGGCCGAGGGCCGAGCTGAAGCATGCGGTAAATTGCTCGTCGCGGAGCCGATCGCGCAGCAGCGCGACCTGCCGCCGCCCCTCGGCGTTGAGCGGCACGTCGACCTGTCCCTGATAGCGGCCTTCGTAATTCCAGTCGGTTATGCCATGGCGCACCAGAAACAGTCGGATCATCACTTCATAGTACTGTCGCCAGCGGCCTGACGTCATGGGCCTGCCGGCATCCTGCCGGCAGCTTTTCAACACGGAGGTCGCGGAGAAACGGAGATGGGAGCGTGTAAGGATATCCGCGCGAGTTCATGGCCTACCGGGATGTGAGCGGAGAAGATCGGCGAGCCGGCAGCGTCAGGAGCGAGATCGAGCGGCCTGCCAGGAGGCAATCCGCTCGCGTGTCCAGGCGGCATTGCCATCGTTCAGCGCGGGTAGTGGCGGCTCCTCCGCGTAGTCGATGCCGGTATCGTAACGATAGCGGTCGTACACCGTATCAACAGCCGCCTGCAGGTCGAGCGGTATGTCCTCCAGGGGCGAGACGAGTGGCACTGCGATCGTCGGCAGCGCATTGCTGAGCGCGCAAAACCACGCTTCCAAGCCGTCCGTGCGTCCGGCGCGGTGGAGGGCCGCGTAATAGTCGCCATAGAGGGGAACGGTGTGCGGGCGAAGCCCAGCACGGAGCAGATCGATCTCCAGCCAATGGGTATGCGAGCTGAATACCTGCTCGCGTTTGCGCAAGAATTCGCGCTGACCACTGGAGTCGCGCGTCTTATTGATTGGTGAGAGCACTTCGATGGTCGTCACCACGCGCCGATCGTGGGTATCGATAATCTGCAGGTGCGGCAGCCGAACTTCCAGGTGCTCGGGAAACGCCACGAGCGTCGGCGCCGCAATCCGGCTGCGGGCGAACGCCTGGCCCACTCCGCTC
>JANWHV010000284.1 GCA_025450255.1 Chloroflexota bacterium
AGCCTGTGGGGTGACGTGTGGTCGGATAGGATCAGTACGTCCGAGCCAAGCGCCAACAATCGGTCGGCGACCGGCTCGATCCGAGCGAGTTCCGCGGCGTGAACCGCCGGGTCGAGCAGCTTGACTTCGTGGAATGTAGCAGCGGCACGCAAGTGTCGCGACCCGAGGGCCTGGCGCAAATACGCGGCGTTGGTTGGGAAGTGATAGCTGATTTCGGTGCCGGTGTAGCCGCACGACGCCATTTCATCCAGCATGCGTTCGAATGGCGGGGTCGTGACCCAGTCGTAGAGCGGATCGAAGCCCCAGTTTACCGAAGCGGTACCGACAATCATGCGTTTGGCCTCCTATTTTATACATCAGCGGAAATCATACATCGGCCACGGCATGTCCTGAAAACGGCATGGTGGAGGCGAGATCTAGCGCAGGCTCAGCAAATAATCGACGACCTGACTACGCTGCTTTTGCGTTAGGACGGCGACGATGCCATGAACCTGCCGGCAACTGAAGTGCGAGGTCGCCTTGTGGTGGGCGCAGGCGTTGTTCAGCTCCGCCTCGATCCATGCCCGATCGTGACGCGCGCCAATCCCATCGAGTGCCGGCGCTACGGGATGATTCGCGCCGCTGATGCCGGCATCGGCGAGTGCGTGGCAGGCCGCGCATTGCGCCTGCACCAGCACTTTGCCGTTCGCGAGATCCGCTGCTAGAGGCTGTTCGGGTGTGCTCGCCGGCGCGGGGGTCGCGGTTAACGTGGGTGGAGAGGTGGGCGCGGGGGCTCCAGGGGCGGTTGTAGGCGCCGATGTCGTCGCGACGCCGGTTGGCGCCGGCGCGGCCTGATGATCGCTCGAGCAGCCGCTAATGCCAACCGCGACCACCGCTGCCCATGCCGAGACCGCAAGCGACCGGCAGAGCCTACGTCTACTGGTGACCAAAGGCGCGGGCACAATTGTATCCTTTTCGGCGCGGACCGGCCCAGGAGCTGTCGCGGCCGGGTCAGTATGACAGTGTATCAAACCGGCACGGCGTCCCCGTGCGGCCAATGCGCGTCATGCGCACGCGCGGGTGGCCTGGGATGGGGCGCCGGAAAGCGAGCCGCGGGAGAGCGTCATTTCAGCGCCCTGGCGGCGTTACGGAACCGGTGGCCATTGCTATCGACTACACTGATGCTCATGTTCGTGCTATCTGTAGTCGGGGCGCGCCCGCAGTTCGTGAAGGCGGCGGCGGTGTCGGTTGTGCTACGGCAACGACACCGTGAAGTGCTCGTGCATACCGGCCAACATTATGATGACGCCATGTCGGGCGTTTTCTTTCGCGAGCTAGGGCTGCCGACTCCTGACATTAATCTCGGTATCGGCTCGGGGTCGCACGGCGCCCAAACTGGGGCTATGCTTGCGTCACTGGAACGGGTCATGCAGACGGAGCAGCCGGATTGGGTGCTGGTCTATGGCGACACGAACTCGACGCTTGCCGGGGCGCTCGCGGCGGCAAAGCTCGGCATTCCGGTGGCGCACGTAGAGGCCGGACTTCGCAGTTTCAACCGGGCGATGCCGGAGGAGCACAACCGAGTGGTTACGGATCACGTCGCCGATTTGCTGCTGGCGCCGACGGCGGTGGCGGTGCGGCATCTCGGCGACGAAGGTCTTGGCTCACGCACGGTGCTGGTGGGCGACGTGATGGTCGATGTGCTGCGGCGCTCATTGCCGTTTGCTTCACGTCTCGGCTGGGAACAATACACCCCTGGAGCGTATGCGCTGCTAACCGTACACCGCGCGTCAAACACCGACCACCCTGACGCCTTGCGGGAGATACTAGGCGCCGCCGGCGAACTGGGCTTGCCCGTGATATTCCCCGCGCACCCGAGGACACGCGGGGCGATGGAGCGGCACGGCATCGTACCCGGCCCGGCGATACACATGGTGGAGCCGCTGCCGTATCTCACGCTGCTGGCACTGCAGCGGGACGCGCGCGTCATTCTTACCGATTCCGGCGGCGTGCAGAAGGAAGCATTTTTGCTTGGCGTACCCTGTGTTACGTTGCGATCCGAGACGGAGTGGACCGAGACCCTGGCCGGTGGCTGGAATGTCCTGGCTACTCACGATCGGGATCGAATTATCAGCGCGGCGCATCGAGATCGTCCGGCGCCGTCACATCTGGCGCCCTTCGGAGATGGGAACGCCGCGGAGCGCGTGGTTAGGGCGCTGGAGCCCTTCCAGGAGCCGGATTAGTCGCACGTAACCCATCAGTCCCCGGCAATGAGGTCACCTTCGGGCCTCGTCGAGCGCGGCGTAAGCGAGGAGCAGCCTCGCGGCCTGGACCTCCCAGTTGTACTCGCCGGCCGCGGCCAGCCTACCGGCGGCGCTGTACCTCTCCAGGTCCGCTGGAGCCGCGAGCATCACATTTACGGCGCGTATCAATTTGGTGATATCGGCGGCGGGATACACCACGCCGGCGCCGTGCGTCTCGACAATTCGGCGCACCTCGTACAGATCGCCCGCGACAATCGGCAGACCCGCCATCATATACTCAAAGAGCTTGTTCGGCGTGCCAAGATAGGTGTTCAGGGTGGTTGGTAGATACGGCATGATGCCAACGGCGTAGTGTCCAAGGTCCTCCACCTGGCGATCGGGCGGCACCGGCGCGAGGAAGCGGATGCGATGCGCGATCCCCAATTCGGCCGCAAGCGCGCGCAGCGTATCGCGCAGCGGACCGGGACCTCGGAAACACAGTATCGCGCGCGAGTCTAACTCAGGCACGACACTGACCAATTCCTCCAGTCCCCGCTCGCGATTGAGACTGCCCTGGTAGATAACCAGCAACTCAGAGCCGCCATGCCTGGCTGGCGGCTGGGTAAGCGGCGGGCAATTCATGACGACAGTGGGAAGTCGCGGTAGGCGATGCCGGCGTTGCAGCTCGCGCGCGAGCGCTCTGTTAACGGTCACCACCACGTCGGCGGAGCCAATCAGGCGATGTTCGATCAGGCGCCAAAGACCGGCGTATAACGCGGTTACCGCCTTGATCATGTCCGGGTAAAGCTCATGGGCATCGTAGACCAGCCTGGCGCGCGCCGCCATTTTGAGCAATACGCCGGCTGGAAGGGTATCCAGGTCGTGCGCGTGAACGATCGCGGCCGGGGTGTTTCGGGCAGCGCGCCAGAGCGCAAGGTTAAGCCAGAGAATGCCTAGAATCACGCGCAGGTCCCGCCGCAATGATCCTGATTCCGCGCTTGGACCGGGCTCGTGCCGGTCCGCGGCTCGCGGCGCTTCGCGCGGGCGCGCCCGCGCGAGCAGCGCCTTGAGACGGGAGATTGGGCGCGCGGCCGTGACCCAGCGTACCGTGCCACCGTGGAGATCGAGGAGCACGTCGTGTTCTCGCGGAGCGCCGAGGCAGAACAAGGTTACCTGGTAACCGGCCCCTTGCAGCGACCGCACGGTCTTGATGATCCGTGCGTCGAGCACGGGGCTTCCCAAAAGAAGCATGGTAACCGCGGCTTTGCCAGGCGCGCCGGCATCGGCAACGTCGTTTTGCTCGTGAAGGTCTGACATGGTGCTACGACGGCCCGAACGACTGCGAAGATGCCGCTCTGGGGATGTTTAGCAGGTCATGGTATAGCAGATCGAGCCGCTGCCGGTCGATGTCATCCAACTGGCGCGTGGGAAAGGGTGTGGGTTCGAGCCCTTCAGGCATGGAGTCCAGCACCAACGGGGGCATGGGCCAGCGTGCGCCAGGCACGGCGCGAGGGCCTGTTACGATCGTGTCGCAGCGGAGAAGAGCCAGGTGCTCGACGAGCGGGTATGCTCGCCGTGCCAGGCCTGCGGGATGCGTGGCGCCGGCGCGTGGCTCGTACAGTAGCGCGGCGCGATTGATCGAGGCGGCGATGATCCCACACAGTAAGCCCTGAAGGTTGCCGGCACGATAGACGGCGCCGCGCAGGTATACGGCACGGGTCGCCATCGTGACCTGCGACATTAAACGGGCCCTTATTGAGCCTCGGCCCGGCGGAGGCACGTCAAGGGGGCGAGCATCCCCGGATGCTGGAGGCCGATCGATTGCAATGACACCGGCGGTCGTCAGCGTGACCTCAACCAGGGCGGTATTGCCTGGGCCTTCCTCGATCGGTGGCGACAGAGCCGATACCGATGAGGCGAGACGCACAATGCGGGCCGGCCTGGCGTGATTGCCGAGGGGACCGAATCGCCGCGCGACGGCGCTCGGCGCGGCCTGCAGGCGAAGCCAGTAATGATTCAGCACGACCAACCCCAGGTACGGTTTCAACGGCAGGCGGTAGAGCGCGCGATGGCGCTGGTGCACGCGCCGGTGCGCGTCAAGCCAGTGGTTTAGCGATATCGCGTTCCTGCTCGTGGTTGAGTGTTTCCGGTAGTGGAACAGGACCTCGGGAAGGGCGACCCCGAACCAGCCCCGTTCGGCGAGGGTTACGAAGAAGTCCCAGTCTTCATGGCCTCCCTCCATCGTCGCGCTAAAGCCGCCGCATTCGTCAAACGCGGCGCGGCGCATCAGCGTGGTGGCGATAATATAGGGCCGCAGCAGCAGGCGGCTGAGCGAGAACGGAGGTGCGTCGAGCACGCGATGATAGGCGCCGAACATGCGGTATGCGGTATAGATGTATCCCGCGCTCGGATGCGCGTCGAGAAGTGGAATCGTTCGCTCAAGGTACCGTGTGTCGAGCCGGTCGTCGGCACTCAAGATCACAAAGTACTCACCCGTGCAGGCGCGTACGCCGGTATTAAACGTCGCAATCGCGCCCTGGTTTTCTTGTGCGATTACGCGCACGCCGCGTTCTTCGTAATGGTGCGCGATGGCCGGCGAGTGGTCGGACGAACCGTCGTCCACGACGATCACTTCATGGGGTGAGAGGGTTTGATTCAGCGCGCTCTCGATGGCCTCGGCGAGGAATTTGCCATAGTTATGGCACGGAATAATAATACTTGCGCGGGCGTTCATGGGCGCTGTCAGTACGGCGAGCAAAAACCGGCGGCCTTATCTGGCTGAATACGTCGTGTCGCCGACCAGAACCCAGCGGAGGCTATTCACCTGTTCAAGCAAGGCGCGACGGCGCGCGGTGCATGCGGACAGCGTATCAACTGCCTCGCGCCACCTGTCGCCGCCAAGCTTTACTTCAATCGTGAGGCGCGCAATATCGGCCGTGAGGCGTTGCAGCTCGATTTCCCCGGCGTCAAGGCGGTCATGCACCTCAGATTCGCAGCGCAATTTTCTCCACCTTGTCATCTGGGGCGGGTACGACGGCAAGGGGTTCCAGTACGCGGCAAGAGCGACGGATTGCGAGCAAAAGAAACAGCCAATCTTCTTTCGTGCCAGGCTGCCGCCCATCCACATGGATGTTAGACAGCATGGTGAGGGTGTCCGCCGCGAGCTTATACTCTTGCGCGAGTTCCTGCAATGGGGCTGGAATCTGGGCGACATCGGTCGAGGGAGCCTGCGCGCCGAGCAAGGCGTGCAGATCCATCGACAACGCGTCGGCAAGGCGGCGCAGCGCGGGCAAGGAGGGATCCTCCTGATGGCCGCGCTCCACTTGCGAAATGTATGACGTGCTGACGCCCGCCGCTTTCGCCAGCGCCTTCGCGGTAAGTCCCAGCCCCTTCCGGCGCTTGCGGACCCGCTCACCCAGGCCGGTTGCTTGATCTTTTGCCATGCTACAAGGGTAGCACATCGGATAGGCCTGGTAAACCGCAGTTCAGTCTCAGTGGATTCCGCCAATTCAGGTGGTCGCGGCGTCGCCGTCACCCAAATGGGTGGTAGACCTTCGTGGCAGGGCGACGTATTGTGGTGCCAAGGCCCGGCGAGCCAAAAGACCACACCCACAGCACTCCGCTTGTCCCCAACTGCCGGGCCTTCTCCTTTTCGCCGGCCGGTTATGGTTGTGGCCCGTTCAAGAGGATCTGGCCGGTGTATGGCGGCATGGTCAGCGACCGCACTGGCTGCCCTGCATTCACGCTGGGATCCTGATCGCCTCGTAACTGCCAATATACGCGCGAGAGTCGCGCGTGAACCGTTGCACTGGTGGGATTGAGCAGCACAATCCCATGCTCAAAGCGGCGCATCATGGCCGATGGGACGGTCCACTGAACGCTGGCGCCTGGTCGCAGGGCAATGGCAGGGCCGGTAGGCTGACCGAGATAGCCGCTTCCGGCCGCGATTTGAGCGGGCGTCGCGACGACCGAGCCAACCGGATGAGACGCGGGGACGGTACCGAAAACGCCCCGTTCCACGACAAGATTCCACGTACCAAGGTCGGTCACGCGCATCATTTCACGGCCCACGACAAGCACATCGCCGATATGAAACTTGCCCGTGGAACGCACGCGGAGAAACGCGGTCTCCGCCGGGGTGTCCAGCAACAACGAGGTGCCGGCGCCATTGTCATATTCATCGAAATTCCAGGCTGCGCCGTGGCGGTGCCAGCCTTCGTCATAGAGATAATACCCATCGCCCATCAGCGCTGAAGCGAGACCAAAGCGCATCGCTCGCAGATCGAAATGGGGATGGAGCTGCGTATCCGGATTCACCATGAGGAAGCGCGGCGCCGCAACCATGCTCGTCCAGCCTTGATATGCTCGCATACTCGCGTCATATTCGGCGCCGGCCAGGGGAAAGTTCTCGAATTCGCGACCGTTCGCGAGCGGCCTGGCATCCAGGGTACCGTTATCGAGAATGATGGCGCGTGGCACAAGCGAGCGCATGCGCGCCATCATAGCGACCTCGCCGTCGTGCCAGACATTCCGGCCGGCCACAATACCGCCATCGGGCCGATTGTCGTCATTTACGTCAACGGTTGGATCGCGCGGTATCTGATCGGTGTTGTCAAAGAATACGCCATCCCAGTTTCCGGCGCGGAGGCGGTTGGCCATGAAGTCGGTCAGGAAATCGGCCCAGGTGCGCCCTGAGGGATCGCGAGGGCAAAGGCTTGAGAGATTGAAGGACCACGGCCGACGATTCTCCCCCAGCCCCGAAATGATATCGTTCGTCAGATCGACCCGGTAGCTATAGTGCGCGGCAATTTTCGCGCCACCGGCGTGCGCGGTAGCCTTACTGAAGAAGCCGCGACTAACAATCAACGCGGATCCGTTGATTCCCGTGACGTGCATTGATTCGCCGTCGACAAGCACGTCGTCGTACAGGTGAAAACGCGAAATGTCCGTGACTGGTATCCAGCGTTGCGTCGCCGTGATCGGAGCGGCAAGCCATGCGCCGGCGCGGAGCAGCCACCAGCCGGGGAAGATCGTGTTCGTGCCGTACATGGTATGAATGAGCGGATAATCAACCTGCAGGGTCCGCTGATAGATAAGCGCGGTTATGCGAGGATTCGCCTGCCGCAATAAGGCGAGCGGGCTTGGCGCCCCTATGTTTGCATCCTGCTTCGCAATGACCAGGCCGAAGTACGCGTATGCCGGAATGTCGGCGAAGGACTGGAAGCCGTTATAGCTCGCCAGCAATGGGTAGCCATTGTGCTGCCGTGGGATTGAGTTGATGAGCGCCATGGCGCTCACCGCAGCCACCAGCTCGCTTGAACTGGCGTTGCCGGCGTGCGAGGGGCTCGATCCGATGCAAGCAAGGACGCTGATTGCGAGCGCGAGCAGGCAACGCGTCGGTAACGGCCACGTGGCACGGGACAGCCGTCTGTGTCGTGCTTCTCGCCGGCAATACTTCACGTAAGGCGTCCCCTTCGCACACGGAGATTTGGACACTGGCGCCGCGCCACGACCGTCCCGCGACACCGATTGGGGCTACAATCGCGCGCCACGGCGTTCCCACCAGTAGAGCGATAATACGCGCCTTGGCACCTGCTACACTACCAGTGCAATTCGAGACCGACAAGTGGCCCCGGAGTGTGGATGACCGAGGATACAATGCGAGAGGCCGCTCCCGCTATCGGCCGGCGGCGCCTGATCGACAGACCCGACGACCTGAGCGCCGTCGTGGCCCTGCTTGAACAGGCCAGGGTGCTTGGTATCGACGTCGAGGCAGGGATACCACCGCGGGAGAAGCAGAGCCGGTTCGCGCTTTTGCAGATAGCTATCCCCGGTGAAACATTTGCCGTCGATCCGCTCCGCATCCGGGATCTTTCGAGTCTGGCGAACGTACTTGGCGCGACTGATGTGGTGAAGGTCTTTCACGGCATAACGCTTGACCGAGATATGCTGGAGGCAGCCGGGCTTGAGCTTCGCAACGTGGCGGACCTCAGTGAGGTTGCGCGGTCCGGATTTGGCAAGGGAGAGGCGAGCCTGGCGGCGTTCACGCGCCGCGCCTTCGGCATCGGCATGGACAAGTCACTCCAGCGGAGCGACTGGCTACATCGCCCAATCGCCTTGCCGCTGCTCGCCTATGCCTGGCGGGACGCTGAGCTGACCCTTGGCCTCTATCACTGGTGTGAGCGACATGTGCCCGACCTGCTGGCGCTCCACACGAATCTGAACCCGCGACCGGAGGTGCCTGATTCCTTGCCGCCGTGGATCAGGGCGGTGCTCAACGGTTCACGTCAGCCCGTGAATGAGCTGCTGGCAGAGGACAAGTTGAGTCTCGAAAGTGACACGGAGCAGGTAGTCGACGGGGCACGGCAGGGACTGGCGCTGGTGCGATCGCCGTACTTGCGCGGCCGCTTGCTGCGAGCGATCGGCGATCTGGAATTGTTCGAGATGGCTCCGGCGCTTATCGATCTGCTGGCGTCGCGATCGGCAAACGAGCGCGCGGCGGCGGCGCGATCGCTCGCGAACATGGGCGAGTTGTCGGCTGAGCCGTACATTCGAGTCTTGCTCGACGATCCGACGGACGAGGTACGCCAGGCGGCTGAGCTGGCGTTGCGCGTTTTGCCGGAGCGGGCGCAGACGGAGACCGCCGAGGCGGCCACAGATCCAATGGTGAACGCCGATACGTAGCAATAAGTAGGGCGTGCGCATGGTGCGCACGCCCCAGATATTGTAGGTATCGCGGCGGGCCCCTACCACGGAACCCGGCCAGTGGTATCATAAATCAGTCGACTCGTTGTCGTCATGGCGTTTCAAGCCCACAGCAGTCAGACACCTGGTAAGGAGTTCCTTTTCATGGCAAAACCGGCGCACGTTAGCGAAGCCGATTTCAGCGAAACCGTATTAAACAGCAAGGGTACCGTTTTGGTCGATTTTTACGCCGATTGGTGCGGGCCGTGCAAAATGATTGCGCCCGTGCTCGAGGAGCTAGCGGACGCCTATGCCGATCGCCTGACGGTTGTAAAGGTTGACGTCGACCACGCGCAGACTATCGCGGGCCAATACGGCATCCAGAGCATCCCGACTATCATCTTCTTCCAGGATGGGAAGCCGGCGCACAAGATCGTCGGCGCGCTGCCCAAGCCGGCGCTGCGCGCACAGGTAGAAAAGGTGCTTTCCGCTCCTGTCGCCTGACGCGCGCCAATTCGCGATCGATAAACAACCAGAAGCCGGGCCATTGGCCCGGCTTCTGGTTGCGTTATTGGCTGAGCGCCGCGCCATCACAGGCGGCGCGGCGCCGGCCGACCCCAGGCCGTCGTCAGTTCTCGTACGTGGATCCGGCAGTGCCGGCCAGGGAGAGGGACAGCGTCTGCCGAACACTGTCCCCCAACTCTCCGCACCCATCCTTTGTTACCGCGCTTACGGCCACCGCGTCGGGGAACGTGGCGTACAGGGTCGCGAGCGTCTGTTCGCGATCGGGCGCTGGGATGAGGTCAATTTTATTCAGCACGGTAACGACAGGGCTTGTGGCGCCGATAACCTCCAGCTCGTCCAGTACCACGGCCGCCTGTCCTGGGGCATGCTGCGACGAAGCATCGACCACGTGGAGCAGCAGGTCGGCCTCGGTGGCCTCCTCAAGTGTCGCCCGGAAGGCCGCCACCAAGGTGGCGGGGAGCTTGTGGATAAAGCCCACCGTGTCGGTCAGCAGTACGGCGCCATCGCCACCGAGTGACCAGCGCCGGGTGGTTGGATCCAGCGTTGCGAATAGCTGGTCGCGCGCGCCAACCTTGGCGCCGGTGAGGGCGTTGAGCAGCGTGGATTTGCCCGCGTTGGTGTAGCCGACAAGGGCGACGGTCGGCCACTTCTCGTGACGCGTTCTACGCTGTTCGGAACGGCGGGCGCGCACTGTCTCCAGTTCACGTTCGAGGCGCTTGACCGTGACCTGCAACACGCGGCGGTCTGTCTCGATCTGCATTTCACCGGCGCCGCCGCGGGTACCCGTGCCGCCGCGCTGCCGCTCGAGATGAGTCCAGAGACGTCGTAGCCTGGGAATCTGGTATTTGGCGCGCGCTAGCTGGACCTGTAAGGATCCCTCTTTCGTATGGGCGCGCGCGGCGAAGATATCCAGGATTAACTGTGTGCGATCGACCGCCTTGCCAGGGCCGATAATCGCCTCTAACCCTCGCTGCTGGCTGGGTGACAGCTCATCGTCGAAGATCGCGATGTCGCACTCCTCGGCTTCCAGCCATTCCGCCAGTTCTCGAGCCTTGCCGTCACCAAAGTATGTCCGCGGATTCGCCGCCGGCATGCGCTGGTAGATGCGCCGCACCACCTCGATGTCACCGCTATCCGCCAGCCTCGCCAGCTCGTCAAGGCTCTCCACGGCACTCCAGGGTGGTCCCATGGGATTCGAGCCCAGGGATGTCGCCTCCACCGCCGCAAGTATGGCGCGAGGGCGGGCTAGCTTGGTGTCGGTCAGGCGCGGCTTTGTCTCCGCCCAACCCGCGCCGCTGTCAACGTGGCTTCGCGCGCGTCGGTGTGCCAAACGACCTCCGTTTTTGTGTTAATCCGTTAACGTGGTATTTCGCCATGGTAGCATGGCTGATCGAAATGGTCGGTATAGCCTGATACCACCTGACGAGGCATGGGCGCCGCTCCGTTTATGATCAACCGCGTCAATCACCCAGGTCGTCGATTGGTTGCCCGCTGAGCAGCCGGCCCACGACCACCTCGTGGCCGTGAACCGCGGCGCGCCTATCGCGCCAGAAAATAAGTTTCCAATTGCCGCCGATTGCGTGCGGCATCGACGCCATGCGCCCAACGGGTATGCCAACGTAGGTCGTGAAGGACGGGCGCTGTTCGGCACCCGGCTCGCCCGCGAAGCTGTCCGGAAAGGTGTTGACACGGACACCGTCAGGCAGATCGGTGACCTCCAGGCACGGACAGCGACGATTGGGACACTTGTGTTCGTGACATACAGCCCTGGCAGCTCTGAAAAACTGACTGTCACGTGGCCGCGGCGATTGTACATTCATACATCCAGTGTACCTGAGGTTGTCCATGACCAGACGACCGGAAACGACCGGAGGAGGCTTGCCGCCTTGGCGCGGTGTGTGCCGCGCGTCCGTGGCGTTCGTGAATGCCAGGGCCATGCCGGCGGCGCTTCGTTGGTCAGTGCAGCTCGAGTCCGCCATCGACCACGATAGTTTGACCGGTGGTAGCCTCCTGCCGCAGTAAGGCGACGATCATGCTCGCCACGTCGTCAGGGCCGGCATTGACACCAAGGAGCGTCTGATCTCCCAGTCGGCGTACATGCTCGTCCCGGCCAGCAACCCAGCGTGTTTTGACGATGCCAGGCGCGACGCTGTTGACACGAATGGTGGGCGCCAGGGCGCGCGCCAGTGACTTTGTAAGGCCAATAAGCGCGGCTTTGGAGACCGCATAGGGCAATGAGGAACCAAGTCCGGTGAAACCGGCCACGCTAGAAACGTTGACGATCGCTCCCTGACCGCGTTCTCGCATCAGCGGCGCCACTGACCTGGCGCAGTAGACCGCGCCCTTGAGATTCACGCCGAGTATGTCATCCCATATCTCATCGGTCACGGCGTCGAGATCCGTGATGTCTATAAATCTGGTGGCGCCGGCGTTGTTCACCAGGAGATCGATGCCGCCCAGTTCCGTCGCCACTGCCTGGACCATGCGTTCGACGTCGCCGAGGACGGCAACGTTTGCGCGGATCGCGATGGCGTGACCGCCTAATCGCTTGATTTCATCGACGGTATCGTTTGCTTCCGCTTCTGAACGCGAGTAGTTCACGGCAACAAGCGCGCCGGCGCGGGCCAGGGTTTGACAGGTCGCCCTGCCGATGCCGGTACCGCCGCCCGTGACGATAGCCACCTTTTCCGCGAGTTCCACGTTGCCTCCGGGAACAAACTGCAAAACAGGTCTCGTCAAACGCGTCCGTGACATTGGGCCGCCCCAATGCCATGTTTCAGCCTCGCACGGACTACCAAGGGGCGCCCTGCACGTTCGCCGAGCCGCCTCCGCCCGCCGGCGAAACTGCGACACCCATGGATCTAGGAGGTTGGGAACGGCAGGGCGATCAGGTCGTGGTGCGACAGCGGCCGAGAGAAGCGCTCCAAGCTGATCTCATCTTGTGGCAGATCCGTGACAGCGCCCGTATCGATAAGCTCGGCGGTCTTCATGCCGAGGGCTGGTCCCCACATCATGCCGTGCCCGCCGGCGGCGACCACGTAATAACCGGGGCGAGGTTGATCGATGATAGGGAGGTGGTCGGGCGTGAAGTCAATCGAACCGGCCCAGGATCGGCAGATTCCCTGGCCCTTCACCGGCGGGAACACCGATTCCCAATGCGGGCGCAGCGTTTCGAAGAAGTCCCAATCAAAGGGAATCTGGAAACGATCGGATGGGTCGGCCTTCTCGTTGGGATTGCTCAAGCCGACGATTGCGCCCTGTTCCTCTGGTCGGATGTAGTAGCCCTTGCCAAGCACGAAGAACATTGGCCAACGGCTCGGGATGTCGCCGCCGAGCACCGGATACGACACGATTTCGTGCCGGGCGGCGGATACCGGAACGTCGATGTCCAGCATGGCGCCGACCTTGCGCGCGCCACGCGGCCCGCCGGCGTTGACGAGGCGCTCAGTCTCGAAATCGCCGCGCGCCGTCTTCACCGTATACGTACCGCCATGCACTTCGACCGATTCCGCCGGGCACATTTCAAATGCGGTGACTGCCCCGGTCTTCAGTGCCGCGAAGCTAATGTTGCGGGCAACGATTGGTGGATGCACGTAGCCATCGTTGTCGGTATAGGTGCCGCCGAGGAAACCGTCCCAATTCACGAATGGAAAACGGCGACGCCCTTCGTCCGCGTCGACCCACTCGTTCTCGACGCCGCATTTCCGCCTCAGCTCGACAAGCTGCAGGAATCCGGCCTTCTCGGCCTCGGTCTCGGCGAGCACATAGTAGCCGTTCTGGAACCACCCGCTGTCGAGGCCGATTTCGGCGCCAAGGCCCATATACAGCTTGCGCGACCATTTGCCCAACTTAATGGCGGTTTCGGAGCCGCCTTGCTGCCGTACCATGCCCGCTGAGCGCGATGTAGCGCCGAAGCCCAGCCAGTAGCGCTCGAGAACGGCGATGCGCCGCACGCCGCGCTTGGCAAGCTGGTGCGCGGTCCAGAGACCAAGGTTGCCGCCACCGATAATCACCGCGTCATAGGAAGCCATCGTCGTTCTCCCATATTCCTTGCACGCCCACGTAGAAGAGGCTCGCGGTCGCCTGTGGCCCACTTCGTAGCGTACAGTGACGGCGGCAGCCCCGACAACGTTACGGTTCCGCGGCGAACGCACGTCCCCATTGATTACGGTTCGTGAATGGTCTCTACGGTCTACTCTCCCGTTCGGCTGGCCTGGTCCGGCGCCGCGGCGGCGAACGGCTCGAATAATCGACCCTGCCCCGCCCGCACTGACTTCGGCGACCGCGCGGCGCCACCTGGGCGCAATGCGTCAGTGCCACGATACGAAATTTCCGCCTGAGTACAGAGCCGGCGAATGCGCTTCCTGGCGCCGCTATCCGTCCAGGGCAATAGGGAACCGACGGCGCCGGCCGGCAGCAGGGCCGCGAGCGCGTCCCGCACCACGGGTGCAATTGCCACTGCAGTATCCGGCGTTCCATCGTGTCCGACCAGGGTGACCGTACAACGGCGAAGATCGATGTGCGCGGACTGGAGCCCGCATATCTCCGAGACGCGCAGGCCGGTATCGGCGGCCAGCAGAATAAGCGCGCGCTCCGCATCATCCGCGATCGCCAGCAGCCGGCGAATTTCCGCTGCGGTATACGAGCGGCGCGTCACACCGTGACGGCCATTAGAACCGGCGCGCAGGTCGGCGAACGGATTTTCTCGCGCCACGCCAGCCCAGCAGAGAGCCTGGTACAGGGCGCGAGCGCCTGCCAGCCGGACTCTGATTGTTGCTGGAGCCGCCGGTCCCGTGGTACCGTCCTGGTGCCAGGCTCCGCGGGTCCGCATCGAATCGAGCCAGAGACGAGCATCCGTGGCGTCGATAGTTAACAGGTCGCGATCGCGCCATGCCGCTACCAGCATGCGAACGCTGGTGGCATAGGCGCGCAGAGTGTGTTTGCCGGTAGTAACATGTCGTGATGCGCCGGATGACAAGTATCCGACCGTCAGCGCCGCCAACGCCTCGCCATTGTGCCGTGCCGCCGCCTCGGCGGCCACCAACCGGAGCGTTGCGGCATCGAGTACATTCCAACCGGCGGCGTTCGAAGGGGCATCAATGCGGCGGGTACGCGGTTCAGGGTCTTCAGGCGACCTCATGGGAGGAGCATACCACGCGGTGCACGCGGAATCGCGATAGAATCGGCCGCGCTGCTTCATATGCGCCGTCTTGCGCGCAGGCGCGGCTCGCCGTGGCGCGTCGTGCCACGCGCCACGGTCTTCGACCGGCACGGTATCCTGCAATGTGAGGCCGGTCGCCGCGTCGCGCTTGGTGAGCGGCAGGACCGGCGGTGCAACTGCAGTCCAGGTCGACGGCGTTCTGGACAGATGGCCAGTCGCGAAATAAGGGCGGGACGCTTCAATGGGGAAGATAACGCAGCCAATCGACCGTCAGCCAACGAGCCAGGCGTGGCCACGGGGTTTGGCGAACTTGAGCCCGGCTCTTCTGACCGAACACTCGATCAGGTCTGGGAACGGCGTTTTGTCCGCGCAGGGCGCGCTTGTCGCCAATACCGCGCCGCGGACCGGGCGCTCGGTCAAGGATAAATTCATCGTACAGGACGGGCGTACGGCGGAGCGGGTGGCGTGGGGCGGCTTCAATTACCCCATAAGCCCGGATGTGGCCGGACGCCTGCAGGCTCGCATCGAGGACTATCTGCGCGTGCGGCAGACCTTCATAGTCGACGCCTGGGCAGGCGCGAATCCCAAATATCGACTGGGAGTGCGCGTGGTAGCTGAATACGCGTGGCACGCCTTATTCGCGCGCCAGCTCCTGCTTCGCGCGGCTCCGTCAGACCTCGTCGACTTTGCACCGGGCTTTACCGTGCTGGCCGCGCCGGATTTCGTCTGCATTCCAGAGCGTGACGGTGTGCGTTCCGGTACCGCGATTATCCTCGACTTTGGCCGCCGCGTGGTAACGATCGCGGGGACGCGGTACGCCGGCGAGATCAAGAAGAGCGTGTTTAGCTACCTGAACTATGTTTTTCCCGAGGCCGGAATCTTTCCAATGCACTGTTCCGCGAACGTGGGCGTGGATGGTGACGTAGCGCTGTTCTTCGGCCTTTCCGGCACGGGGAAGACCACGCTGTCCGCCGATCCGGAGCGGAGGCTGATTGGCGACGATGAGCACGGGTGGGCGGATGATGGCGTGTTCAACTTCGAGGGTGGCTGCTACGCCAAGTGCGTCAACCTCAGGCGCGAGAATGAGCCGCAGATCTTCGACGCCATACGATTTGGCTCCGTGCTGGAGAACGTCGCGCTCGATACCGAGACGCGCGAGCCGGACTACGACGACATCTCGGTCACGGAGAATACGAGGGCCGCGTATCCGGTCGAATTCATCCAGGGCGCGGTACCGGAAGGCCATGCCGGACAGCCTCGGTCGATCGTTTTGCTTACGGCGGATGCGTTTGGCGTGCTGCCGCCGGTCGCGCGCCTTGAACTCAATCAGGCGTTGTTCTATTTCCTGTCCGGCTATACGGCGAAGCTGGCGGGGACGGA